>NZ_NOLI01000165.1:0-16020 GCF_002245975.1 Nostoc sp. 'Peltigera membranacea cyanobiont' 213
TACTCTTGGGCGAAAGTCTAAGTTTAGGCACTCCCCTGTGATTACAGAAGCCCCAACTTCAACCGGACTCGGTAAGTAGGGGTAGTTCACTATCAATTCCCTAACACTACTTAAATAATTTGTGACATTGGTAATGAGCGATCCGTTTTCACCCATTACCTTTTTTGTATCCGAAATTGCTATAAAAATACTTCTTTTGGCTGATGGCAAACTAAGGAATCTATAAACATTGTATCCACTCTGCGGTTTCTTATTCCCTAGCTCTTAGGTAAATTCTAAGTTAGGGACTTCCAATAAATAAATTACCCAATCTTGTGGGGTGGGCATCTTGCCCGCCTTTGTATATGGGCGCTCATGTTGCCCACCCCACAAGAAGTAGTTGAGTATTTTTTTATTTGGAAGTCCCTTAAGTAGAACGACTTGAAAAAACAAATTATGTAAAGTAATGTAACTTTAGCGAAAATCAGTTCGTAGTAAGGACTTTAGTCCTGATTTGAGAACTAAAGTTCTCACTACAAACCTTTAATTATTTACCCTGTTCTACTTAGTGGAAAATCATAAGATTTGCTTATTGTCAATATTTTACAAAAATTCAATATTTAAGTGTTAGTAAAACTACCAATTTTATTGGGAAGTTAGTCAAGACAAAACTCTTTGCACTGACTAGTACAGTTCGGCGGAAATAAACCACCCGTTTAAAATGTCTAAAACCCTTACACAATAGTAATTACGAATTATCGAACGCGTAGCGTTTCGTAGAAAAGCAGTACTAGCTAATTAATTTTGTCTACCAACTAGAAACACATTTGTTATCCTTTAATAAAATAACTGAATATCATCTATCAAACAGCAATTAATAGGTATATTGGGGATTTCTCATCATAAGATGACAGAAACTTACCGAAATAAAAGTATTTAAATTTACAATTCTTTTACGCAAAAAAGCTTTGTAACTAAAATCATTAGGTAATCTTCTTGATTCTCTCGGTTTGGAGTAATGGCTACTGAAAGCACACACCATCTGGCTGAAAACTTGTTAATATCTTCATATACTGCCGTGGCGATCGCTATTGTATCGTATGTATCTAATGAACTTTTGCCTAAAATAGGACTATACTAGCGAGTTCACAGGACAAATTGTTTTTGAATTGATTAAAATATCCTTGTATACAATAAGAAGAGTTTGTCAAGTTTCATAGGGCTGAAATCGCCACAGTGCGCTAACGTGTGAATAAGGCTGAATTAGTTAAACCTAAATTGATCTACTATCAGGTCAATTCTGCCAAAGCCTCAACTCCTCAGTTAAGGTAATTAGTAAGCAGACGGTTAACTACTTTAAGGCAAGCACTACCACCCTGGTTGTATTTACCCAATCGAAAGACTAGCTTTAATCTCAGGAATGCGTAATTTATGAAGGAAATGTAAAAATGGGTAGATTAAGACTTCTCATCTGAGTTAACATAAAATGCACTTTTTCTAAGTAGTTAATGTTGTGTAAAATACATAGAACCGGGCAGGAGCAAGCATACTTACCTTGTAATGTAATAAGAGCGTCACTAGAATTCCGAAAAGTTGAAAAAAATTTAAGGGTATAACTCCCGTTTTTAATGTCTTTTTGGTAATAGTGGCTAACAATTGCTGTAAGAGTTCATGATTAATACACAAAAAGAGTGCAATTTCTGTGAAACAGGCTACAATCGGAAGAGTCTTTATAGGAAAATCTGCCAACAGTCTGAACTCATTAGTATAGAGTGGCAAATTTTTTTAGAAAGACAAGTATTTTTTTTGACCAGTTAGTTGAAAGCAGTATGTGATAGCAACACATATAACATTTACTAAGGTGAGCAAATCACTTTTATAGATAGCTTAAACTAAACTAAAAAACCTCCAACAGGAGGAGTAAAATGTCCGAAAATATTTCTGGCAAATCTGCCAAAAAACTTATTTTCGGTTGACAATTGGCTCGTTTAAAAGAGCAGTAAACACATCTTGAGTAATTGATTCTGCAAGGAGCATGAGGAACGCGGCATGAACCAGGCTAACAACGTACTCGAAAGCATATATCAGCCTGAACTAGAAATAATGAATCAGCCTGAGCTCGAGTTAGAAGAACTCTTAATAGATGATGAAGAGGACTTGCTTATCATCGATGAAGGTGACGATGAATTTTTAGAGCCTCAGACTGATGAGGACGACGCAAAGTCTGGAAAAGCCGCTAAATCGCGTCGTCGGACACAAAGCAAGAAAAAGCATTACACAGAAGATTCCATTCGGCTTTACTTGCAAGAAATTGGTAGAATTCGGCTGTTGCGGGCAGACGAAGAAATCGAATTGGCGCGGAAAATCGCCGATTTACTGGAATTAGAGAGGGTGCGGGAAAGACTCTCAGAACAGTTGGATCGCGATCCTCGGGATAGTGAATGGGCAGAAGCAGTACAGCTGCCACTACCAGCCTTTCGTTATCGCCTCCATGTTGGTCGCAGGGCGAAAGACAAGATGGTGCAATCTAACCTCCGTCTTGTGGTTTCAATTGCTAAGAAGTACATGAATCGTGGTTTGTCGTTCCAAGACTTAATTCAGGAAGGCAGTCTCGGTTTGATTCGTGCCGCTGAAAAGTTTGACCACGAAAAAGGCTATAAGTTCTCTACTTATGCTACATGGTGGATTCGTCAAGCAATTACCCGCGCGATCGCAGATCAATCCCGCACAATTCGTCTTCCAGTTCACCTTTACGAAACCATCTCTCGGATTAAGAAAACTACCAAGTTACTATCTCAAGAAATGGGTCGCAAACCAACCGAAGAAGAAATCGCTACTCGGATGGAAATGACCATTGAGAAGTTGCGGTTTATTGCTAAATCCGCCCAGTTGCCTATTTCACTAGAAACGCCTATTGGTAAAGAAGAAGATTCTCGATTGGGCGATTTTATTGAATCTGATGGTGAAACGCCAGAAGACCAAGTTTCCAAAAATCTTCTGCGCGAAGACTTGGAAAAAGTCCTCGACAGCCTCAGCCCCCGCGAACGCGATGTCCTCAGACTGCGTTACGGCTTGGATGATGGTCGGATGAAAACCCTTGAGGAAATCGGACAGATTTTCAACGTTACCCGCGAACGGATTCGTCAAATTGAGGCGAAGGCACTTCGTAAGTTACGCCACCCCAATCGTAACAGCGTTCTCAAGGAATATATTCGGTAGTTATTAATCATTGGTCATTAGTAAAAAAACAAATGACAACTGACAAATGACAAACAAATAAAAAACCTGGTAGTGAATTATCACTCCAGGTTTTTTTATTTATAGGTCATCTTAGATATTAAAACTTATAGGATGCCCCAAAAATGTAGGAAGCCTTGACCAGAGAAAACTTCAACCAAAATAGCTGCTGAAAAGCCAATCATTGCCAAACGACCGTTCCAAACTTCTGCTTGTGGGGTAAAGCCCCAACGCCAAGCGTTGCGATCTTCAATTACAGGAGTAGTTACTTTTGTTGTGCTTACGTTTGTCATGGTTCGGACTCCAAACTTAATTTTTAAGGTTTATTGCCTTATGTAAACTAATATAACAAATATTTTTAGAAAAGCAACATGTTTTATACTTTTATTTCCATACCTTGACATAAATGGATATAGCTATTTATACATATTAAAACATCAACCTTCAGCGAGATTTACTGAGGGAGAAGAAATGTTATCTAGATTTTTAGCCTTATAAATAATATAACTTTATTGAGACTAATTATCAAATACTTTATGTAAATCCCTTTATATAGATAGATATTATTATTTTAAATTAAAAATGTATTGATAATTTTAGTCAGTAGTAGAAAATTTCCATTTCTTTTGAAGTCAAGACAAAACCAAACTTCTCATACATAGGTTTACCATCCTCAGTGGCGTGAAGCCAGAGGCGTTTTGCTTCAGTTGCTCTCACAAAGCTGATAATTTCCTTTAACAATGCTGTAGCAATTCCCTGTCCTCGCCACATCGGAATTGTATACACATTCATAATGTAGGCTTCTAAGCCTGAGAGATTGCCGTTGTAAGGGGGCCGTTGAAAAAGTACTAAGCCGCTAGTGGCAACAATTTGACTATCCACTTCAGCTACCCAAGCTAAAAACTCACCCGACGGCATTTTTTCGCCAAGATATTTTCGAGTTGCTTCTGCTAGGTTTGTGGTGTCAGAGTTACCTTTAATTTCGCCAGTCTCCCGCAGGAGTTCGAGACGCAGTTGGATTAGCGCCTCTAAATCCTGCAAGTTGGCTTGTCGCAAGTTGAAAATCACTCTGATTTACGATCGCACTTCCGCAACAGTAATGATTTTTTCATCGCGGTTGAGTTGGATAATACTTTCACCTTTCACATCCCTACCTAAAATCGGCACGGTTTCCACAGATATTCGCACTACCCGCTCCTTATTCGTCACTAAAGCGACCTCCGCAGATGCATTGGCGTAGCCCGCCGTTCGCGTAGCGTCTCGTAGAGAAGGCATCGCTATGACCATACCAGCTAAATTATCAGTTTTGCTTGCAAATTTCAGCGTTTGTGTCCCTAAATCGCCGCGATTAGCCGCTCTTAACTGACTTGCAGCCATCCGCTTGGCATATCCTTCTTGAGTAACTAGCAACAATTGGTCATCTTTGCCGACAGTGACACAGCCAACCATTTGCTGATTTTTCAATAGTCTAAATGCTTGTAAACCCATTGCTGCGCGACCCATGATCGGTAACTGTTCATCATTGGCTGCAAAACGCAACACTCGCCCACCAGAACTAGCTAAAATCAGATGCGCTCCAGGAGCGGTGAATTGGGTAAATGACAATTCATCATCGTCTTTGAGCTTCAAAATCGTGATTCCGCGCCGCGTCAAGTTTGTGAATTCTCCCAAGGACAGACGCTTAATTCTTCCCTGTTTTGTTAAGAGAATCATCTGTTGAGTTTCGAGATTGTCCGGTAGTACAAAGCGGCTAACCACAGCTTCTTGAGCGCCTTGAGCAGTATTACTGAGCATAGTAATCAAAGGTTTTCCCCGGGGAGAACGCCCAGTTGTTGGGGGAATTTCTCCCACATTCACAGGGTAGACTTTGCCGCCACCAGTTAGGATTAGTAAATCTTTTTGGGTGTCAGTCAACACAGTTTGGATAATGAAGTCATTATCATGTAGACCATTTTCAGCTTTTGACTTTCTCCCAGATGGTTGGGTGCGACGGACATAACCCCGTTGGGTAAATTCTAAAATTGCTTCATCTGCCGGTTCAGAAGATTTCAGATTTTCCTCTTCCTGTTCTACTCCTCTACTCCTCAGATCCTCTGCCTTAGACTTTTGTTCTTCTCCGATTTTTGTGCGTCGGGGATCGCTGTACTTGCGCTTGAGCGATCGCAATTCTTTTTTCAGCGCCTTGAGTAATTCTCTGCGATCGTTGAGTAATTGTTCTAGGGAACTAATTTGTTCGCTAACTTGCTCAAATTCTTGCTGCAAATTTTGCTGTTCTAAACTGGTTAGGCGGCGCAACGGCATAGCCAAAATTGCATCTCCTTGTACCTCACTCAAATCTAGTTGGCTACAAAGATTTATTTTTGCCGTACTTCCATCGGGAGCTTGGCGTAAAATTTCAATTACTCGATCCAAATTAGATAGGGCTTTGAGTAAACCTTCTACCAAATGCACGCGACTTTGAGCTTTCCCCAACTCGTAATTGTAGCGACGGTTTAGCGTCTCTTCCCGGAAACTCAAAAACTCCTGCAACAATTGACGCAAACTTAACTGGCGGGGTTGTGCATTGACGATCGCTAACAGAATTGCCCCAAAGGTCATTTGTAAAGCAGTTTGGTGATACAAATGCTGGAGAACTTCTTGAGGATTGGTATCGCGTTTGAGTTCAATTACGACTCGCATCCCTTCGCGATCGCTCTCATCCCGAAGATCGGAAATTCCTTGCAAACGTCCTTGATTTACTAAGTCCGCCACCTTCTCAATCCAGGCGGCCTTATTCACTTGATAAGGCAATTCTGTAATAATAATTGCCGTCCGTCGCTTGCTTCCTCTAGCAGCTGGAATTTCCTCCAGAGTTGCAACTCCCCGCAGCAAAATTCCACCTTTACCTGTGGTGTATGCTTCCCGAATTCCCGTCTCACCAATTATTTCGCCACCAGTGGGAAAGTCTGGCCCTGGAATTAGCTCGAATAACTTCTCATCTGCCAAATCTGGGTTGTCGATTAAAGCGATTAACCCATCCACAACTTCCCCTAAGTTGTGCGGTGGAACATTTGTCGCCATTCCCACAGCAATCCCAGAACAGCCATTGAGCAATAGAAAGGGCAATTGAGCGGGTAAAACCGTTGGTTCTTGCTGGGAATTATCGAAGTTCCCGACAAATTCCACCGTTTCTTCGCCGATTTCTGTCAGCATTCCCTCATGACTGATGGGTGCGAGGCGCGTTTCTGTATAACGCATCGCCGCCGGCGGGTCATTATCAACGCTACCAAAGTTACCGTGTCCGGCTAGCAAAGGATAGCGGCTAGAAAAATCCTGCACTAACCTGACTAAGGCATCGTAAACTGATTGGTCGCCGTGGGGATGGTATTTACCCAACACATCACCCACTACACGGGCACATTTTCGATAAGGTCTATCTGGTACTAAACCGAGTTCGTGCATTGCATATAAAATGCGGCGATGCACTGGTTTTAAGCCATCACGCACGTCTGGTAGCGCTCGCCCGACAATTACGCTCATGGCATATTCGAGATAAGACCGTTGCATCTCGGTGTGCAGGGCTGTTGGAATTACCTGTCCCGTTGAGAGAAGGTTTAACTGTTTTGCCATGAGTTTTTTCCCTGAAATTTAACTACACAAAAGCTGGCGGAACTCAATATTGCAGCAACCACAGCATAACGGATGAAGTGGGATTCCTAACAAAATATTGATAGTCATAAAAGAAAAAGCAGTAGTATCATCCTTGATGACAAGGATGTACATAGACTATTAAAAAGGGAACGGATAGCAAGTAGCTGTTTTAATAGAATGATAATCTGCTGCACACTTAATTTGTATAGACTCCATAGCCAGGATACTTCCCATGACTGCATTTTATCGTTTGTAATTTTGAATTGTCTAAGCTCCTTACATCTACCTCTATTACTAAAATTCTCATGAAAACTGTTTTAATTGTCGAAGACGATCTAATTAATGCCCGCGTTTTTTCCAAGATTTTGTCCAAGCGCGGCGGTTTAGGAGTGAAACATACTGAAAATGTTGAGGAAGTAATAAAAATTGCCCAATCAGGAGAAGCCGACCTAATTTTGATGGATGTTTCTCTGTCGAGAAGTGTTTACCAAGGTAAATCTGTTGATGGAATCAAAATTACACAAATGTTAAAATCCGATCCAAAAACAGCAAATTTACCTGTAATTTTGGTGACAGCACATGCTATGGAAGGCGATCGCGAGAATTTTCTTAAGCAAAGCGGTGCTGATGGCTATATTTCTAAGCCAGTTGTTGACCATCAACAGTTTGTTGACCAAATCATTGCACTTCTACCCACAGACAACCAGTGAGAATTGACGACTGATTTCAGGAATAATCGCCCGCAAAGGTTTTTGGGCGACTATTTCCCGTCTTTAGTTAGTATAGGTGTACTACGAAAAGGTACTGTTAAGCAAGGGGTAATAGGAAAGTCATGAGTTATGAGTTGAAATATTTAACAGACGCGATTAATCGCGTCTGTTGGGGAACTCCAAAAAATAAATTATCCCAATTTCTAGACTTAACACGCTCGTTCCTCCCCCAGCTAAGAGCGGCCTGCCCCCTACCTACAAAGCAATGGGATATTTTTATTAGTTGGAAGTCCCTTGATTATTGCGTAGGCTGTTGTTTAGGGGCTGATGATGAGTTTTCTCGTTGCTGTAGGGCTGCTTGAATACGGGGTAATTCTAAGAATTTTTTCGTATCAGACAGTAGGCGATCGCCCCAGAGGTTTTCTTTGAGAAAATTCAAATTAGCATAGCGCTGATCGATGCGGAGTGCGGCTTCTCCTAAGCTTAATCCTTGTTGGCGATCGCCTTTAGTGTACAGTGCCACTGCCAAAGCTAACAAAGGTTCTGCGGCTTGTTTATCAAGGGTTACAGCAGATTGCCACCGCTTAATCGCTTCGGGAATATTACCCTGTTCGTAGTTGATTAAGCCAATGTTGTTGAGCGCTGGCCAGAATTTTTTATCTTGAGAGACTGCTTTATCGTACTGGGCGATCGCATCCGGCAATCGACCCAGCAGAAAGTAAGCATTACCCAAGTCAAATAACCCTTCTGGATCGTTGGGTTTTAACTTCAAACCGTCTTGGTAATTGACAACAGCTGCTTGGTAATTTTTCTGCTGAAAATTAGCTGAACCCAAAGCAAACAAAATATCACCATTTTTTGGGTTGAGAGATTGCGCTTTTTTCAGACTAGCGATCGCCCCGTCAAACTCTTTGGTCTGTAGTTGCAATCCACCTAAGAGCAACCACACTTTATCATTCTTCGGAGCTAGTTGACTAGCCAGACGCGCTCGTGGCAAAGCTAATTCAACCTGTTGAAACTGAGCTAGTTGAGCCGCCTCTTGTGCCAGACTCAATCCCTGCTTCTCTAACTTTGTCCCATCTAGTTGCAGTGTATGGGGTATTAATGCCTGCGCGTTAGCGGCTTTTGGCATACTCCACAAACTACAGACCATTAGAAAAGAAATCAAACGAACATGTTTAGGCACATTACCGCCTTTAAGCCACTAATCAAAGAATCTTTCAGCTAGCTTAAACGATCTCCGCTCTTGACGGTAGCAAAATCTTACGTCATTAGCTCTTGACATGCCTATCGCTAAGGCAATACATTAATAAGTAATCACTCACTTATTTATGGCTCGCACACCCAAAATCACCAATCAGCAAATATTAGAAGCGGCTCGTCAAGTTTTCCTGCAACATGGATTTGGTGCTTCAACCTTAGAAATTGCTCAACAGGCTGGGATTTCTGAAGCTTCAATTTTCAAGCGATTCTCAACGAAAGAAGAATTATTTTTTGCAGCGATGGGAATTCCAGAAAAACCCGTGTGGGTGAACGAGTTGGAATCTCTTTGTGGCAAAGGCAATCTCAAAGAAAACCTAATCAATATTTGCTTCAAGATAATGGAATTCTATAGCGAGATGCTGCCTCAAATTATGATGCTGCGATCGCGAGGCAATGCGCTTCCCGAACCTGGAGATAAAGAACCAAGACCCATACGAGATATCAAAGCACTGACCGCTTTCCTAGAGCATGAAATAAACCAAAATCGCCTTCGCCCTTGCGATCCCCAGACAGTGGCTCATCTTTTACTCGGATCGCTGATGAACTACGTTTTATTGGAGCAGATTTCTTCTCAAGCCATTATAGAAAGGGTCAATTTACCAATAGGAACTTACTTAAATTCTGAAGTTCGTGCCATAGAAGTATCAGCATTTATCCAAAGTTTTGTGGATATTGTCTGGCAAGGAATTGCACCAATACAGGATTGAACGAAGGGCTGGGGACTGGGGATTAGGGACTGGGGACTGGGAAAACTTGGATGGGGATTCAGACCACTACCCAAGTGCGTGAAAACTCTTCCCAGTCCCCAGTCCCGGAGCGCCATTCCTCCCCGACAAGATGGGCCGAAGTCGGGGAATCCTGGCGCGACCAGTTAAATTTAATATTTTCATTCATCTCCTATTCCCCATTAAAAAAACTGATGACTTTGGTCATACATAAGTCTGGAATTACTTATGACTTTGGTCATACATTGGTTTTAAGTTTTTGAACGATAATTGTTATGTATGAATTTATACGATGAGGTAAATATCAAACACCTTGATCCCAAAACAAAAGCAACTATCCAAGATTGCTGAATTTGAACTTAAGCAAAATAGAACTTTAATCTAAATAAGGATTTAATTCCATGTTGAAACCAAACCGTATATCGATAGTCTTAGCTGCTGCTGCCCTGATAATTGTTCCCACTCTGTTGACTGCCCCTGCAAGTGCCCAGACGAAAGCCTACTCTGTTGCTCAGAACAATCAAGATCGGGATCGGGACGGCAGACGCGACTCCAGAGAAGATGGAAACCCTGGAGACAGAAGTAATTTGAACCGCGATCGCGACGGCAGACGCAACTATAGAGAAAATGGAAATGGAGACAGAAATAATTTGAACCGCAACGGCAGATCCTATCCTGGAGAAGTCAGAAACTCTAGAGATCGGGATAATTGGAACCGTGACAACCAATCCTATAGCAGAGTCGTCAGACTTGGTAATGGTGATATCAGATATCCCAATGGGCAAATTATTCCTGCTAGATCCATAGCCAGACTGCGTAATCAAGGTTACTTCAGACTTCCCAACGGAGACATTCTTCTTCCCAGTCAGGAAATTGTTCCGGCTGGAAGATTAGTAAGAGTCCGTGATGATTATTTCAGACTTCCTAGTGGGTTGGTACTGCAAATAAACCTTTAAAACACTCTTAACCCAAAATAATTGTCAGTATAAAGGCTACCAGGTTATAGTTTTAGCCTTGAACAACCAGCTTGGTAGCCGTTCCTTATAGACAAAATGGACATGAAAATTGATACACCAAATACCGTAGATTCATCAGTTTCGCTTCCAGAGATCAAGAAAAAAAAGGGCAAACGAAATTGGCTCTCTTGGCTAATTGCTTTTTGCCTTTTGGGGGGAATTGGCTATGCAGTCTATTATCAAGTAGCCGTTGTTTCCCAGCAACAAGCTAGCCGTCGGGTGCTGACAAGACCTGTACAAAGGCAGAGTTTAACAATCACAGTTTCAGCAAACGGAACGGTGAAGCCTGAGCGATCGATTAATCTCAGCCCGAAAAATTCCGGCATTTTGAAAACACTGTTGGCGAAAGAAGGGGATATCGTCAAACAAGGACAGATTGTCGCTTACATGGATGATTCCAATCTGCGGGGGCAACTCACCTCTGCTCAAGGACAATTGGCACAAGCCGAGGCGAATTTGCAAAAAGCGATCGCAGGTAATCGTCCTCAAGATATTGCCCAATCGCAGGGAGCATTAGACGAAGCCGAGGCGAATCTGCAAAAGGTACAAGCAGGTAATCGCTCTCAAGATATTGGCCAAGCACAGGCACGTTTGCAAAGCGCTCAAGCCACCCTTCGCCAAGGAGAAGATGATTTTGTTCGCAATCAACAGCTTTACAATGCAGGCGGTATTTCCCTTCAGACTCTTAACCAAATCCGTGCCACTCGCGACAGCGCCCAAGCTAGTGTCAATGAAGCACAGCAAGCACTGGGATTACAAAAAGCTGGGTCGCGTCCAGAAGACATTGAGCAAGCAAGAGCTGTGGTGAAGCAGAGACAGCAAGCTTTGGCACTTTTGAAAGCTGGAACGCGCCAAGAAGATATTAATGCAGCCCGCGCCCAGGTAACATCGGCTCGTGGTTCACTGCAAAACATCCAAGCCGAAATCAATGACACGATCATTCGCGCACCCTTTGATGGGGTGGTGACAAAGAAATTTGCCGATCCAGGTGCTTTCGTGACACCTACAACTGCCAGTAGTGAAGTAGCTTCTTCTTCTTCTTCTTCAATCTTGTCTCTAGCTTCAACAAATGAAGTTGTCGCCAATTTAGCGGAAACAAATATTTCCAAAATCAGCCTTGGTCAAAAAGTCTCGATTAAAGCAGATGCCTACCCAGGAAAAACCTTTGAAGGTAAAGTCAGCCAAATTGCTGCCCAAGCAATAGTAGAGCAAAACGTCACCAGTTTTGAAGTCAGAGTATCGCTTTCAGACCCTCAAAGACTACTGCGTTCTGGGATGAATGCGGAAGTAGATTTTCAAGTCGGTCAAGTTGAAAATGTTTTAGTTGTGCCAACAGCCTCAGTGGTGCGCCAACAAAATACCACAGGTGTGTATGTGGCTGGAGCAGATAACAAACCTGTGTTTACTCGCATCGAGACTGGCGTTACCGTGAATAACTTTACTGAAGTTAAGTCTGGATTGACAGGAAACGAGAGAGTATTACTCAGTTTCCCACCAGGATCGCGTCCGCAATCAACACCTCGTGGAGGAGTTTTCCCTGGTCTAGGAGGAGGCGGTGGAGCAGGCGGAGGCGGCGGCGGAAGAGGAACTGGCGGCGGTGGCGGTCGTTCAGGTGGCGGTCGTTCAGGTGGTGGTTCCCCTTAAAGTGAGTTTTTTTAACGAACCGCATTCGCGCAGCGTCTCGTTAGAGAAGGACGCAAAGGACACAAAGGAAGAGAAAGAAGAGAAGGAAGAAATGAGTTTTAAATAAAACCTTATGTTTAAGATATTTAAGGGCTTTTACAAAGCTAAGAATACCCGCACAGTACCGTTGCTGGAAATCTTGACAATGGCGGCAGAGACTCTGTGGAGTAACAAATTACGCACAGGTTTAACTATGTTGGGCGTGATTATTGGGATTTCCTCAGTCATTGCCATTACTTCTGTCGGTCAGGGAGTGCAAAAGGGGGTTGAGCAACAGATCCAAGCATTGGGTACAGATGTGATCCAAATCTTAGCGGGTGCTGCAAGAAGCGGAAATGTCCGTCAAGGAGTAGGTTCTAGCAGCACCTTGACCTGGGAAGATGCTAAGGCGATCGCTACACAAGCGCCATCAGCACAGATGGTTTCTGCTTATCTCCAACGGACTGCTCAAGTTGTCTATGCAGGACAGAACACCTCAACAACCATTTATGGCACTGATTTGAACTACCCAGAAGTCAGAAATACTCACCCCCAACAAGGGAGATATTTTACTCAGGAAGAACTAGATACTGCCGCACAGCTGGCCATTCTTGGCCCTACAGTTCAAAAAACACTCTTTGGACAGGGTGAAAATCCGATCGGCGAGAAAATTCGGATTCAGGGAGAGGCTTATGAAGTAATTGGGGTGATGGAACCTAAAGGCGCTCAGGGTCCGATGGATCGAGATGACCAGGTTTTCATTCCTCTAACTAGTATGTCGAAGAGACTAGTTGGCAACAATGCCCTGGTGGGCGTTTCTGTAAATGGAATTTTAGTCAAAGGCGCTAATCAGGAGCAATTAGAAGCGGCTCAGTTTCAAGTTACCAATCTCTTACGCCTGCGTCACAATATTTATCCCCCACAAGCTGATGATTTTCGGCTGACTAATCAAGCTGATATTGTTAGTACCTTTACTAGTGTTGTGGGTTTATTTACAGTCATGGTGGTAGCGATCGCTGGAATTTCTCTGGTAGTTGGTGGAATTGGTATTGCTAACATTATGCTGGTTTCTGTAGTTGAGCGGACGCGAGAAATCGGGATTCGCAAAGCCGTAGGAGCAACTAATTCGGCAATTCTCAATCAATTTTTAGCGGAAGCGATCGTGATTTCCATTGCTGGCGGAGGTATTGGGATGGCAACTGGCGTTTTATTAGCTTTTGTAGCTTCAAGCATTTTCAAATTTCCGTTTGTAATTTCTTTCTTGTCGATCGTTGCTGGGTTTGGACTCTCATTGAGCGTTGGCTTACTCGCTGGGGTGATTCCAGCACGGAACGCATCTAAATTAGATCCAATCACTGCCTTACGTAGTGACTAGATAATTCGTAATGGGCTAACGCCCTGCTACGCTAACGTAATTCGTAATTAATATGACAACAATGATTTGGTTGGAATCTATTACTAAAACTTACTATTTAGGAGAAGTTAGTGTTCCAATCCTTAAGGGAATTGAACTCTCTATTGAGGAGGGGGAATATGTCTCGATTATGGGTGCGTCAGGTTCGGGAAAATCCACGCTCATGAATATTTTGGGATGTCTGGATCGTCCCACAACTGGAGACTATATCTTTGAAGGCAGAAACTTGACGACTTTTGATGATGATGAATTAGCGTATATCCGCAACCAAAGGATAGGTTTTGTTTTCCAACAATTTAACCTATTGGCGCGGGCGACAGCGCTGGAAAACGTCATGTTACCAATGGTTTACGCCAATTTACCCAAGCCAAAACGCCGTGAAAGGGCATTAGAAGCCCTAGAAAAAGTAGGATTACAGGGACGCACATCTAACCGTCCTAGTCAACTCTCTGGGGGACAACAACAACGAGTAGCGATCGCTCGCGCTTTGGTCAACCGACCTGCATTAGTTTTAGCAGATGAGCCAACAGGAGCTTTAGATACTGAAACTTCCCATGAGGTGATGAATTTGCTGACTGAACTTAATAACCAAGGGATCACGATTGTGATTGTCACTCATGAACCAGATATTGCTGCTCAAACCAACAGGATTATTCGAGTTCAGGATGGCTTGATTGTAGGCTAATTTGTTAATATCAACCCTTAGAGAGGAAATTTAAGATTTAAATCTCTGTAGGTCAATCAAAATGAAAACTTTTGATCGTATCCTCAAAGAAACCTAATTAATGACTACATGTATTTATGAATCTTAGCTTATTGTTTGTGCATTCTACCTGGGTTAGCCTAGCGTTGGGGATTCTTTTTCCAACTTTAGCAAGTGCAGCAACTCCCCCAAAACCGCAGAATTCCTCAAACTCAGTACAGGTTCCCGATTACCTCAATCCTAATCCCAATCCTCTCCAATTCCCTACCAAACCGGAGGAAGTAAGGATTCAGGGAACCGTACCAATCAGTTTGGCACAAGCTTTGGAACTAGCACAACGGAACAATCGAGATTTACAAGTAGCCATATTGCAGCTAGAACGCAGTCGTTCATCTGTACGTGCATCTCAAGCTGCCTTATTTCCTACTTTGGGAATCAACAGTAGTGTGACTAACAGTGGTAATGGTTTTACTAACAATTCATCTCAAGGCAGCACCTCTTTTAATGGTTCAGCACAACTGAATTACGATGTCTATACTTCCGGTAATCGACAAGCAACAATTCAAGCAGCTGAAGAACAACTACGTGTGGATGAATTTAATGTTGAAAGTCAGTCTTTGACAATTAAGTTGAATGCCACAACTCAATACTACGATTTGCAACAAGCGGATGAACAAGTAAGAATTAATCGATCTGCTGTGGAAAATGCCCAGGCTAGTTTGCGGGATACTCAAGCCAGAGAACAGGCTGGAGTAGGTACGCGGTTCGATGTGTTGCAAGCTCAGGTTAATTTAGCAAACGCTCAACAACAATTGACTAATGCTATCTCGCAGCAACGAATTTCCCGTCGTCAGCTTGCTACCTTGTTAAGTTTGTCGCAGTCAGTTGATATAAGTGCCGCAGATCCTGTGCAATTGGCGGGTCTTTGGGAGCAGACGGTAGAACAAAGTATTGTCCAAGCGTTTAAAAATCGTCCAGAATTGCCACAATTTTTAGCACAACGTAATATTGCCGAGCAACAACGTCGCCAGGCACTTTCTCAGCTAGGGCCGCAAATTAGTTTGGCAGCCAGCTACAACCTGCTAGATCGGTATAATGATGGCGTTAGCATTACTGATGGCTATTCAGTAGGACTCCAAGGAAATCTTACTTTGTTTGATGGGGGAGCCGCAAAAGCAAAAGCAGCTCAGTCGAGAGCTGATATTGCGATCGCAGAGACTCAATTTGCTAGCCAGCGCGACCAAATTCGCTTTAATGTAGAACAGTTCTATTCTCAATTACAATCCAATTTAAATAATGTGCAAACTGCCGGTGTGGCTTTAAATCAAGCCAGGGAAGCTCTGAATTTAGCAAGGCTGAGGTTCCAAGCTGGTGTGGGTACTCAAACAGAGGTGATTGCTGCTGAAAATGACTTGACAACAGCAGAAGGTAATCGAGTTACAGCTATTTTGGATTACAATCGCGCTTTAGCTAATTTGCAAACTTTAGTTACTTCTAGGGCTTCGCGCTAAGGTCATATCATTATTGATTGAGGGCTTTCACGCTTCCAATGAAAAAAAATTGGCTACAAAAATTGGCTACTTATAATTATCAGTTAGAAGTATAGCCTTGCGATTTGATTTATGAAAATATCCGTAGGATGTGTTATGGCGTTTCCCGGTCTGGTGAGATACAAGAACCC
>NZ_NOLI01000166.1:0-15874 GCF_002245975.1 Nostoc sp. 'Peltigera membranacea cyanobiont' 213
GAGAAGAACTATTAATTATTGCCCAATTCCCAATTCCCAATTCCCAATGCCCAATTCCCAATTCCCAATTCCCAATTCTTAATTCCCAAATAACTATTTAAAATGGTTGACTATCTAATTTTCTTAGCAATTTCTACAGCACTTTTTGCTCTATTCGGTTTGGGACTCAATTTACAATGGGGCTTTACGGGGTTAATTAACTTTGGTCATATTGCTTTCATGACCCTGGGAGCATATACAACGGTATTGTTAAGCTTAAAGGGCGTACCCCTACTCATATCGGCATTAGCCGGGGCAATTGTCGCCGCCTTGTTGGGTTTGATAATTGGTTTTGCAACTCTACGCTTACGGGAAGATTATCTAGGAATTGTCACTATTGGTACGGGCGAATTAATTCGTTTGGTAGTAAATAATCAGGATTTACCTGTGGGTGATACCTGGATTTCTGGAGCGTTTGGCGTGCAAAGTTATCCCATACCCCTATCCACAGAGCCGAATTTGTTTGTCAAATTAGTGATGATTGGATTGTTAACGCTACTAGCTGCTGTAACTTTTTTTAGCTTGTGGCAATGGATTCGTACCACCCAAATATCTCGGACTACTGATTTAGGCAAAAGGACAACTAGCAAGCAAGAATTTGCGTCGCGCTTGGGTGTGGGAATTGTCTTAGCAGTTTTGGCAGCAGCGATTTATATCTCTGGGGTAATTGGATTGTATAATTACAACCCAAAAGCGGGTTTGATGCTGGTGTTGCTGTTGGTTTTAGCATTTGTATACTGGCGCTTAGAAATTTTGGTGCGATCGCCTTGGGGTAGAATTCTCAAAGCCATCCGCGAAGATGAAGAAATTCCCAAAGCGCTGGGAAAAAATGTCTTTTGGTATAAATTACAATCATTAATGTTAGGGGGTGCGATCGCAGGTATCGCTGGTGCTTTCTTTGCTTGGCAACTGTCCGCCATTTACCCCGATAACTTTCAACCCCAGATTACCTTTGACACTTGGATCATGGTGATTCTAGGCGGTTCTGGTAATAATGTTGGCACAATCTTAGGCGCGGTAATTTTCTTTGCTTACGATGCGCTGACGCGAGAAGTCTTACCCCGAATCGTTCCCCTTGATGAAGCCCGTTTGGGTGCATTTCGGATCGTGGTAATCGGACTAATTTTAATGGTACTGATGATTTGGCGACCTCAAGGTATTCTAGGGAAAAAGGAGGAACTTACCCTTGGTAAATAACCAGTCATTGCCACTTCCCCTTTTGGTAGCCACTGGACTTTCTAAAAGCTTTGGTGGTATCAAAGCTGTTAATGAGGCGAAAATCGAAGTTGCCAAAGGCAGCATCACGGGCTTGATTGGCCCCAATGGTGCTGGTAAAACTACTTTCTTTAATTTACTCTCAAACTTCATCCGCCCAGATCGGGGGCGAGTGATTTTTGACGGCGAACCGATTCACAACTTGCAACCATATCAAATCGCCCAGCAGGGAGTAATCCGCACTTTTCAGGTTGCAAGGACTCTCTCGCGGTTGTCGGTGTTAGAAAATATGCTGCTGGCGGCGCAAAAACAAACGGGTGAAAATTTTTGGCAAGTGCAATTACAGCCCCACGTTGTCGCTAAGGAAGAAAAGCAACTCGAAGAACGGGCAATGTTCCTATTAGAATCAGTGGGTTTAGCAAAAAAAGCACACGATTATGCTGGTTGCTTATCTGGTGGACAACGGAAACTGCTGGAAATGGGACGGGCGTTGATGACTAATCCCAAGTTAATTTTGTTGGATGAACCAGCTGCTGGGGTAAATCCGAAATTGATTGATGATATTTGCGATCGCATTATCACTTGGAACCGTCAAGACGGGATGACCTTTTTGATTATCGAACACAATATGGATGTGATTATGTCCTTGTGCGATCGCGTTTGGGTACTTGCGGAGGGGCAGAATTTGGCTGACGGTACACCCGCAGAAATTCAAAGCAATCCTAAAGTTCTAGAAGCTTATTTGGGAAAATAAAGTGCTATAAACTTTCTGTTTATGCAATGTATTTAGTGATTTGACTTTGGAAAAATAAAAGTAGATGAATACCTTTACTTGTCCAAAGTCAAAGGGAACACTATTAATAGCATTTAGGTTCAACTAAATATTATGGGTATTACAGCTAGCTATAAACGCATTACGCCGCAAAAATTTGCAGAAATTCAGAATGATACTGAAGCAGCAGCATCTTTCTTTAAGCTTAATTTAGATGATTTAGTTTTTGATTTTAGTAATCCACAGGCAATGATTGCCCAACTACAAGAGCAACGAAGCAATAAACGTGACTTCAGCCTTGATGATTGGCACGCACTACATTTTCTTCTCACTGGAGAGTCAAGTTTGGAAGTTGATACCCAAGTATCACCTCCTCTTTGTAATGTCGTTATGGGAGGTACGCCGACACAGTTTGAAGCGAGTTACGGATTTGTACGCTATCTCACACTTGAAGAGGTTCGAGATGTTGCCAATACTTTAAGTCAAATTTCTGTTGAAGAATTGAAGAGTCGATTTAATTCTGCTGTATTTAATGAGGCAGAAATTTACCCAAATCCTAGCCCTGGAGGATGGGACGAAGAGGAGATAGAGCCATTGTTTGAACTATATCCAAAATTGGTAGAGTTTTTTCAGAATGCTGCAAAAGAAGGTGATATTGTTTTGCTCTCATCTGATTAATTTTTTTTAAATTTGGCTCTTGTTAAAATTAAATTGTATACCTCAGTGGAAAACATTAGCGAATCCACTAGCGACATTAAGAATTATTTTAATCTTCGTTATTTTCTGCAAAATTGACTTGCTCATAAAGGTCGCGCAATTCAATTTGAAAATCAATCGTTTGCAGTGATAAAGTTGCAGATTCATGTTCAAGTTCAGTAAATGACCATTGATCTTCCGCAGTTTTTACATACTGCATTACATGATACTGATATTGGTCAATTAAAATATATTCCTTGAATTCTGGAATAGAGCGATAATAAAGAAACTTATCACCTTGGTCATAATTTTTAGTCGATTTAGATAAAACTTCAGCAATTAACATCGGGTTCATAACCGTTGTTGTGCTGGTTCCTGTATAAATAGGTTGTCCCTCAATCACCATCACATCGGGATAGGTATGCTGCCGAGAACGAGGTATCCATAAACGCACATCACCAATATAAACATCATAATTTTTACGCCTTAAAGCAATTTTTAAGGATGCAGCTAAATTCAAAGCAATTTTATTATGATTTGTAGTGCCACCCGTCATCGGTACAATTTCTCCATCACGGTATTCGCTTTTATATTCTGCTTTTTCTTCAATTTCTAAATACTCTTCAGGTGTGTAATGTATTTTTTGTGTTTCTAACTGCATAAATATACGACCTATGATTGTGCGGTTGCTTATTCATCTTTGATATCTATGTTATACGCCAATAAACCCCGTTCTCTCGCTGCATTAACTGGCAAGCAATCAACTCTCGTCGCAAGGTGGCGCAGTCAGGATGGTAGCGTTTGAGAATGTCATTTACTAGGCGTTCAGGGTAGTTGACTCCCACTTCAAACTGGTTTGCTAACCACTTGAGAATAACTAGACGCTTTTTGCGACTAGCAGGAATTTCTTTGAGAGATTCACCCTCAAAATAGTTTTTCAACACTTTGCTTTCCCAAGCTTCAGTATCGACATTCTCAATCAAAGATGCTATTTTCTCAGGTGTAAAAATTTCCTTGCTAATGCTTTGCAAAGCCTCGCTATCCAATTGATACAGACGGCTATTACCCTCCGGGCGCATTGTCACCAAATTTAGCTCCTTAAGTTTCGCTAAATGATGGGATACTGTCGGTTCCTTAAGTTGCAGTAGCACCGCTAATTCTTCGACGCTGCACTCCTGATTCGCCAGGATACCTACAATTTTTAATCGACTATCATCCGCTAATGCCTTGAAAAAGCGCAGTAAGATGTTAAATTGCTCTGGTTGCATAACTAACTTCTAATTAGACACATATCTAATTAGAAGTATATCTAATCTAAAAGCTAAAAATCCCCGACTTCTTTAGAAAAATCGGGGATTTTTTTGTCCAATTTAACTAAACTGCTCACCTGCATCTAGGTTGAACAGCATTTGCAAAGTTTGCATACAGCGCCGTCTAGCTTCCACATCTTGCTGCGATCGCAATTGCACCATCGGATCGTGTAAAATTTTATTGACAATTCCCCGTGTTAATGCTTCAATCACTTCTTGATGTTTGTCGGCAAATTCCGAACCCAATCTTGACAAAGCTTTTTCTAACTCTTGTTCGCGGATGGTTTCGACTTTATTTCGCAGACAGCTAATGGTGGTAACAGTTTCTAAACTGCGCCACCAAATATCAAAAGCTTCCACTTCTTCTTCTAAAAGTTTCTCTGCTTCTTGTGCAATCTTGCGACGGCTTTCGTAGTTTTGCGCTACTACAGCCTTCAAATCATCCACATTAAACGCTTGCACATTTTCCAATTCATTCACATCCGCATGAACATTACGCGGCACAGAAATATCAAATAACATTAGAGAGCGCTGAACTTCTAAAACCATTTCCAACTTTGCCCGATCGAGTATTGGCTCTGTTGCCGAAGTACTTGTAAACACCAAATCGCTATCGGCAATTACAGTCATCATTTCCGATAGCGGATGAATTTGGATTTGTTGTTGGGGGAACAGCTTTGCTAATTCTTGGGCGCGATCGCGAGAGCGATTTACAATACTAATTTCCACAGCACCTTTAGAAATTAGGTGTTGCACCAGCAGCCGCGACATTTTACCAGCACCCAGAATTACCACTCGACAAGCAGCTAAATTTGCCACTTTTATCTGTGCTAACTCCACAGCCGCTGAACTAATAGAGACAGCGCCAGTACCAATACTAGTTTCAGTCCTAACCCGCTTACCAGCTGTCAACGCTTGTTTAAATAATCGATTCAAAATGGTTTTTATACCACTATATTGCTGTCCCAATTTGTGAGTAGTTTTCACCTGAGCCAGAATTTGACCTTCTCCGAGTACCAGACTATCTAAACCACCTGCTACTCGCATGACGTGCATCACTGCATCATCATGTAGCAACATAAATAAATGTTGTCGTAGAGAAATAACGGGTAATTTACTATATTCTGCAAGAAACTGAGTTATTTCTCGGATACCTTGGTCTGCTTCACTGGTAACAATGTAGATTTCTAGACGGTTACAAGTGCTAAGAATTGCAACTTCGTCAATATGGGGATAGCTGGCGAGTTGAGCGATCGCACTTTCAATCTGTGGTTCTGGAATGCTCAGTTTTTCCCGGACTTCTACTGGGGCTGTTTTATGGCTTAACCCCACCACTGCTATATTCATTTGCTAAATCGTAGTTACTAGTTGGTAGTTGAAAATAGAGCATTGAGTCAGAATAGGGAATGGGGAATTTTTGTTTATTGGTTGATAGTTTTTTCAATCAATAAACAATAACTAATCACTAAATACTAACTACTAACTAGTGTAAGGATGAAGCATTCTGGCAACTATTTTTCTATTTTATAGAAAGATTTATTTCCAAATGCTTTACCCCTAATTTTCTCATTCCCCATTCCCTAAAAATTAGTTTAATTGGAGAGTCTTAGGTTCACCAAACATGTGAATTGTATCAACAAATCGAGCAGTTTTAGACTGGTTGGAAATTACCAAGCTTTGAGTTCTAGCTCCGCCGTTGAAGAAACGTACACCATTCATCAGATTACCACTGGTAATGCCGCAAGCAGCGAACAGAACAGTTTCACCAGATGCTAGTTCGTGAGCATCATAGACCTTATCGGGGTCATTGATATTCATAGACGTTAAACGCTCAATATTAGCTTCTCTGCTTTCTCCAATCAGACCTGTTTTGACTACTGCCGGATCGTAAATCAATTGACCTTGGAAGTGTCCGCCCAAAGCACGCATTGCAGCTGCCGAGATTACACCTTCAGGAGCCGCACCGATACCCATCAGCGCGTGGATATTAGTTCCAGCAAAACCACAGCTGATAGCTGCACCCACATCACCGTCTGAAATTAGGGCGACTCTCGCTCCAGCCTCACGGATTTCTTTAATTAAATCGTTGTGGCGTTCGCGCTTCATGACCACGACCACGAGTTCTTCAATAGAGCGCTCTAGACACTCAGAGAGGATTTTGAGGTTTTCTGTTGCTGACTTGTTGATGTCTACCTTGCCCTTAGCTGCGGGAGGTGCTGCTAACTTCTTCATGTAAAAGTCAGGAGCAGCAAATAATCCACCCTTTTCAGAAATTGCCAAGACAGCCATCGAACCAGGTTGGCCATAAGCTACCAAGTTCGTGCCTTCACAGGGGTCAACTGCGATATCGATTTCGATTAATTCATCAGGGTTACACAAGCTACTAGCATTTGGTTGGGTACAGATACCAACTTCTTCGCCGATGTATAACATCGGCGCGTCGTCGCGTTCGCCTTCCCCAATTACAATGCGACCGCGCATATAGATTTTATTCATCCGCTCCCGCATAGCTTCCACAGCTACCTGGTCAGCGATGTTTTTTTCGCCTTTACCCATCCACTTTGCGGATGCGATCGCGGCTTGCTCTACCACTTCAATAATCTCTAACCCAAGTGTATTTTCCACAGAGTCTGCCCTCTCAACTGCTTGAATTTCTGTCGCTTTATCTGGCTATTTCAGTCTTCAAGTCTACCAAAGGGCGGATACACGTGGAAGAAAGTTAAGTTTTACTGCTAACTCGTTAGAAAAGTACCATTTAGCACATCCTGATTTTTGACTCAATATTATTTCAGTATAAAACGCGTTCAAAACTAACTAAGTTAAAAACTGGCATAAATGGGTAGCAATATATATCTAGAACATTACTTTTCTTCAGTATCTATCTTCAGGTATAAAGTAATAAATAAAAAAGCTGATAAATTCACTAAAAACTGAAAAATGAGGCGGAGAGTAAATAGCTTGTCAAATTAAGAGGTTAATCGTGTTTATCGACTACATCACATTAATGTTAATTAATATGGTAGCTGGGCTATTTTTACTAGCTGACTATGTGTATCGTGGTATAGATAGTTATAATCAAAGACCGTGGATTCCTGGATTTGGAATTACAGGTGCGATCGCACTCACAACTGGTTTACACATGAGTTTCACCTGGCCAATCGCTGGTAGCTTTAATATTGCCTTTGGCGAGACAAGCGTTTTATTTGGAATCTTGTTTGTTGCGGCTGCGGTTTCACTTGCTCAAGGTTGGGATTTATTGACAATAGCAGTTTACGGCTTCTTTGCTGGCATAGTTGCGATCGTAGTGGGTATCCGCATCATCAACTTGAATTTGACAAAGCAGCCGCTTTTATCGGGAATCGGCTTTATTTTAACTGGCTTAGGTGGTATTTTTGCAGCGCCAACTCTCTATTGGAAAACTAACCGAACTTGGCGGCTAATTGGCGTAGCAGTGCTGATAGTAGCCGCTCTAATTTGGGCATTGACAGGATATTTGTCTTACTGGAATCATTTAGAGAGTTTCCAAAAGTGGGTTCCAGCACCGATGCGGTAAGCAACGATCTAGGCTAGAGATATAGTTAAGATTTTGTTTTGCGAAAATATGCTGGACTTTCTTAATCCCCTATTAAATCGTCATCCAGAGCGAGTCAAAGCCAACGTCGAACTTTATACGTGGCAAACTTGTCCTTACTGCATTCGTGCCAAAATGCTCCTATGGTGGAAAGGTGTAAATTTTACTGAATATAAAATCGACGGTAACGAAGCAGCCAGAGCTAAAATGGCAGAACGTGCTAACGGACGACGCAGTGTACCACAAATTTTCATTAATAACCAGCACATTGGCGGCTGCGATGACCTCTATCAGCTAAACACACAAAGCCAACTCGATCTCCTTTTAGCCCAAGCCGCTATTTAGAAATCAAATTAACGCTCTTCTATGACTCTGGAAAGAGAATAATCCAAGCGATTAGAAATCGCGGCTATACAAACTCTCGTCCGCCTGTGCGAACTAACGCCAAAATAGGGTTTCAAATTTAATCTGACGAGAGTAATAAAAGAGCGTTAACCCTAACTATTTAGCCCCAGATTTCTAGTCTGCGGGCTACATACTTTTTCTTTCTTGTAAAATGTGTGACTTACCCGCTCAAAGGCTTACAAGACGCGCACCTTAGAAAATGTGTTGAATTTTGAAATTTTTATGTTGATAAGAATATGCAAACTAAATACACAGAATATCTTATACATCAACAATGGATGAGTTGTGCCTTAAAATTAGCAAAATCAGCCGGTGATGCAGGTGAAGTTCCTGTCGGTGCTGTTATTATTGATTCAACAGGCAAATTGCTAGCACAAGGAGAAAATAGAAAAGAGCGCGACAAAGACCCTACCGCCCATGCGGAAATTCTCGCTCTCAAGACAGCTGCAACAACTTTACAAAATTGGCATCTCAATGAATGCACCCTCTACGTAACTCTTGAACCGTGTCCAATGTGTGCAGGTGCTATTTTGCAAGCGCGTCTAGGACAACTTGTATATGGAGTAGACGATACAAAAACTGGCGCAATTCGTACAGTTATTAACATACCCGATAGTGCTGCTTCTAATCACCGTCTCCAGGTCATTGGAGGCATTCTAGAGTCAGCTTGTCGTCAACAATTACAGGCTTGGTTTGCTACTAGGCGGCGTAGTGTAAACTAACGGACAGAGGTAAAACTGTCCATATAGCACAAGACAAGTCACGCAAGAGAATCTACGGTGTAACTAATCAAGCTTTTTGTTAAATTTTACCCGTCAATCAGCTGCATCCGTCATGATTGAATTTCACTCTTCATCCGATCCCTGCCAGCATACACCAGCAAATCATCCGGTGGCTGTTACTACCTCAAGGGTTTCTCCTTGGTTAAGTCCTCTGGCACATTTATTAGGCCGTCACTGCCTATTACCATTATTCTTTGGACAAATTAGAATAACCGGACAAAAAAATATCCCTACAACTGGGCCTGCGATCCTCGCGCCTACTCATCGGGCGCGTTGGGATGCATTGCTCGTACCTTACGCTACTGCTAATTGTCGCAGAGAACAAGACCTGCGGTTTATGGTGACTATTGACGAATGCCAAGGTTTGCAAGGCTGGTTTGTCAAACGTTTGGGGGGATTTCCTGTAAATTCTAAGCATCCGTCAATTCGCACACTGCGACATGGAGTTGAGCTACTTCAGCAGAAAAAAACTGTGGTTATCTTTCCAGAAGGTAATATTTTTCGTGATGGGCAAGTTCACCAGTTGAAACCGGGAATTGCTCGTCTTGCTTTGAGTGCTGAATCTAGTCATTCTGGGTTGGGAGTGAAAATTATACCTATAGGCATTAATTACAGCCAACCTTATCCAAGTTGGGGTACAGATGTGAGTATTGACATTGGCTCTCCAATCAGGGTAGAGGATTACATGAGTGGCTGTATAAAACAAGATGCCAAAAGCATCACAAATGATTTAGGAAAGGCACTGCAACAATTAAGCCATCAAGAAAGAAAAATTACTAATCACGCATTTGCAGAAATTACTAATTCTTGATCTCATTAAACGGTAATAGTCCTAAGACTGGCTCTTAACCATTGACCGTGCATAATGAATAAACTGCACGTTTTTAAGGTTTGACACTAATTGCTAATTGCTATATCCATCCTGAATTAAATCACCAAAAATTTAGTGCTATTTTGCAACCGTTGGGAATGTATACATATATAGATTACCCTCTATTCACAAGACAACCAGCCAAATTGGCATTTTTTTGAGCAAATAGCTAACGGTTATCTGCAAACTACTGAATTGCTTGATAAGAAATATTCTTACTTACTTCAGTTATAGGACTCCTATTTGATTTTTGAACAAAATTAGGTATTGTAGGGGAGCCAGTGCGTTGCGGAGGTTCCCTCCGTTGTAGTAGCAACTGGCGTTGTGTTAGAACGAAGTTCATAACGCACTATTAGGGTTTGGTGCGTTAGCGACAGCGTAACGCACCCTACGGATCTTTTCAAAAATCAAATAGTAATCCTATAGATAGTTGCAAGTCGATTGCTAGTAAACCGATGAGAAAGCACAATCAGAAAAATTAACGCGTCAACCCAGTCTATCGTAGCGATCGCTCATCATGAGGATTTAAGTTAGTTACTATACAAGGGTATACAAGGGCAATGGGAACTCTATTAAAGCAATTTTCAGTCCTAAATCAGAGATACTTAGGATGTGTCTTTACTTTGTCCAAGACCAAAACAGAGTTAAGATACCCGAAGTTTCCATAACTTTTTATATAGTTGTCGCACTAATTGATTCCCATGAACACTGCTGCCGCTGTTACCTTGATGCACCGTACCGTTTTATCAGTCATAGCAGTCCTCAGCCTGCTATCACCTGTGAATGCTCAGGTATCACAGTCACCAGGCACTAATAGCCCACAACCCATTGATCCCAACGATCCCAATAACCTGCGTCCTATAACCCAAAGTAACAGCCTTTTGAGCATTGAAGGTGGCGATCGCTTAGTCAAAGAGGCAGACCAAGCCGTTTCTGCTCAAAACTATCCTTTAGCTGCTAAGAAACTACAAGAAGCACGTCAGGTTTATAATCAGCTATCTAATTTTTATCAAGAGTTAAATTCTAGCTTTTCGGGAATTGACAATAGAGTTTCTGATTCTCAGCGCCAAAAAGCTCTATTAACAGCCCAAAAGCGAGATGAAGCTACCTTTCAACTAGCATTAGTACATCGGGCACAAAATCAGCCAGAATTAGCTGTACCATTATTGGTTCAAATAATTAAAAGTCAAAACCCGACACGGGATTTAGGCAAAAAAGCCTATAAACAGTTATTTGAGTTGGGTTTTGTTGATTCTCCCTATCCCAGAGAAGGTGGTAGTTCGTCTTCCTCATCCCCAAAAAAATAAATTAAATTGGGGTTGCCTGTTTTTTCTGAACACCCATATCTTTCAAATCCTTCTCAAGGAGAGCAGCACCTTGGAACGCCCCAGTGCTAGGATGGAATTATCTGCCATTCAACCCAGCCTTCTCAAATTAATCCACCTCAGAGGCATATTTATCCCCAGCCCTGCCAAAACCTGAAGTTGGAACAGGCATTTGCCTTATATCTGTTAATAATAGAAAAGTAAGTTTTTTCAGGAATAGCGATGATTAGTCCGCAGCAGGTTGAGGCAATGATCAAGGCGGAACTGCCAGACGCTCAAGTTCAGGTGCAAGACTTGACTGGTGGCGGCGACCACTATCAAGTGACAGTAGTTTCATCGCACTTTGCAGGTAAAGGACTAGTGCAACAGCACCAGTTAGTTTATGGTGCGTTGGGTCAAGCTATGTCAACTGAAGCAATTCATGCTTTGGCAGTAAAAACATATACTCCCGAAGCTTGGCAAGCAACACCAGCTTCGTAAATATAGAGTTAGGAATTAGGAGTTAGGAGTGATTGATTTTTAACTCCTCACTCGTCATCATCGAATGCAACATAGGAAACACAATTACCATGACACCAGAACTCAAAGAAAAAATTGATAACTTGCTACAAGAGAACAAGATTTTAGTTTTCATGAAGGGAAACAAGTTAATGCCCCAATGTGGTTTCTCCAACAACGTTGTGCAGATTCTCAATACCTTGGGAGTTCCCTTCGAGACGGTTGATGTTCTATCAGACTCTGAAATCCGTCAGGGAATTAAAGAATACTCTAACTGGCCGACAATTCCCCAAGTGTATATCAATGGTGAATTCCTTGGCGGTTCTGACATCTTGATTGAACTGTACCAAAAAGGTGAATTGCAACAAAAGGTAGAAGTAGCACTAGCTTCCTAATCTCTCTTTACGCAATCAAGGCAATATGCCGTTTTAATTTCCTTGAAAGGGGAGAGAAATAATATCTCCTCTTTCAAGGTTTTTTAATAGGTTGCGGACAAAATACTTTATCTATGTTTATGCTGGCTTGATTTTATAGCTAATCAACAATCCCCTCAGTCACATTGGCAAAACCAATATAGGCTGAGGGGATGCGTTTAATCAATACAATATCTCCAAAATCTCACACCACGGCGAAGCATTGACCAATACAGATAATATGCTATAATCATCTGCGGTAATCAACGTTTACTATCAATGACCAAGTAAATGGTACTTAGTAGTAATCGGGTTGGGGCTGTGGTTGCGGCACTGCAAAATTTGATCCATCGTACAAGAAGCGGCTGGCCTCCTCTTCTAGACGATGAATCAGATAAGGTTCAATGACGTTACTTTGTCGCAATGCGGCTAGATATCCATCCAAATACATCCGCATGTCATCCGTGCGATAACCGCGATTCCATAACTCGGCGAAGGCGTCGGTGAGTCTTTGGTAATAGCGGATGGTTTGTGTGTCTTGGAGCATAACTGCTGTATTAATCTCTTGGAATGAGAATTGTAAATGATTCACGCTCAAAAGTGAAGTGTAATTTCACTTTGACATCAACTCAAAGTCAACACATCTACTTTGGGTAGTACCCTCATAGCAGCTACACGCTACTTTAATCCTATTCCAGAAAACATTGATTCTGGTTTCCTGGTAAATTATTTTTCTGATTTTCATAGTCCATAGCCCAATTGTATTGGTGTTATGTTCTTGGATATAGGCACTAATTTTTGCGAAAAATCTACTTTGACCATCAGGTTAAAAAGCTGTTGCATTAACTCTTAACTGATTGAATTATTAGATATTTGCCACATTACACCATGTAAAAGCAGAATGTTAAGCTGAAAGAATTTTTCATAAGTATAACAACACTGCTGAAAGATTTAATAAAAATTTAATAATATTTCTAATTGCCTTCCGGCAAGGCATAAATTAAAGATATTGCTACGCTTCTTATGAGGAAATGTAAAGCTAATAGCAATTGAAGTAACAAAGGCTACAAAACCTTAGTGACGGGCTTGTTACTTTGAAAGTCATCAGACGCTAAGGGGTCTTGCCGCTGTGGGTTCGGTTTGTATAGAAATCATTGAGGGGAATCCCCATCTGAGGTCGTTGTTGGGTTGGCACTTGCAACAGCTGGAATACCGCGTGCATCAAGCTGCCAGTATTTATCAAGCAAGGGAAGTATTTTTAAGCCATCAACCAACACTGGTAGTATTAGATGCAGACTTGCCTGATGGCGATGGCATTGAATTTTGTCGTTGGTTGCATCGTCAGGAGCAGCCTCTAATCCTAATGCTATCTGCCCGTAATAGTGAAGGTGATATTGTGGCAGGTTTAAAGGCGGGTGCAGATGATTATTTGAGCAAACCTTTTGGGATGCAAGAGTTTTTAGCACGGGTAGAGTCGCTGATTCGTCGGAAACGCACACCTACTGCACCAGCTTATTTGGATTATGGCACTTTGCAAATCGATTTAGTTCAGCGCCGTGTCCGCTTTCAGGGGGAGTTTATCGATTTAACGCCTCAAGAATTCAGTTTGCTGTACGTTTTGGCACAAGCTGGGGGAGTACCTCTGAGTAGGTCGGAATTGCTGCGTCGTGCTTGGCCTGACGCTATCGATAACCCTCGTACCATTGATACTCACGTTTTATCGCTGCGGAAAAAGGTGGAACTTGACCCTCGTCAACCGAACTTGATTCAAACTATCCGCAATGTAGGATACCGTTTTAACATGGAAATTTTGAATACCAATATTTCACAATCACAAACAACAAAGTTAGCTAGAGAAAGATTTAATAATCAACGTTCAACACTTAGTAGTAGTCAAGTTTAATTGGGAATTGGGCATTGGGCATTGGGAATTGGGAATTGGGAATTGGGGAGTTAAGATAACAATTCTTGACTTCTGTCTTCTGACCAATTCAAAATCTAAGAATCCAAAATCTAAAATCCAAAATCGTCTTGAGTTTCTGCTTTAATTAGGCTTTCTCGTAATTCAAGCCAGTTTATTTCAGAGACTGTTTGATTTGCGGATAAACGACCTTGTTGTAGGTGTAATAACCTAGTGCAAAACATCTGGGCAAGTTCCAGTTGGTGATTTACCATCAGAATCGTGGTTTGATGAGTTTGACTCAACTGGGTTAAGACTTGCATTAGATGAGATGCTGTACCTGCATCAAGGGCAGAGGTTGGCTCATCTAATAATAATATTTTAGGTTGGATGAGTAAGGCACGAGCGATCGCTACTAGTTGTCGTTGTCCCGCAGAAAGTTGTACCTCAGTTCGCCCTAACCATTCATTGGGAATATGCAGTTGTTCTGTCCAATAACTGATTCGTTCCTGAATTGTCTGTTTGGGCAAACCACGCAAAACTAAAGGATAAGCCAAGGCTTGTTGAACTGTCATCCCCAACAGCTTTGATTCTTGCAATACAAGTACAACCATCTGGCGTAACTCGATGACAGGAATTTGGCGATATTCTTGATTTTCTAGATAGATTTTGCCACTAGTGGGTTCAATTAGGCGGTTGAGGAGACGTAATAACGAAGTTTTCCCAGCGCCTACTGGCCCTACAATGGCAATGCGTTCGCCGCAGGCGTTGGCGGAGCCATCGCCCTGAAATACTTCCAAGTCAATATCCTGCAATATGGGATACCCTTGCTGATTCCCAGGAAGTTGGGTTTTCAGCTTTGTAAACAGATTAACTTGCTCTAGCCTGAGTGTTGCCTTATTCAAGGGGAGTGAGGAGATAGGGAGAAATAACCAATGCTCAATTTTAAGTTAATTGTGCAGTAGTTAAAGCTGTAGCGATCGCCCAGCCATCGACCAATAGTAGCAGCAGTGTCAATACTAGTAAAATCAGATACATCCACGGCTGTGCTAAAGGACGAACATCTGTAGTATCAATACCCGTCTTTGCTTGGACAATTTGCACGAAACGGACAAATCCAGATACACGCATTGGTAGTAAATAAGCTTTCCCATCGTGGCTGAGGAAGTAATAAACTAACCCTCCTTGACCAGTGGTGCGGGGTTTTAACTCTTTTACCTCTGACCAAGGTAAAAACCAGCCTTTACGGAAAAAGCGAGGAACCCAGGCGGGGTAAGTAACCTGAATTCCCTGGTCATCTACTATTACTTGTTCAGTCAATACTGCATACAAGGCAACTAAGCCAATGCCAATCCCTATCCACAATAATATTGGAGGTACGGGTGCGGCTGTTACCTGCGATAAAAAGGGTAATGGGACTGTGAGTGCTACGTATAGACTTAGTAACGTTATCCGAATCAAAGGAGACAAACGAAAGACAGAAGCTGATATATTGGCTGAATTTTCTGTCACGGCTCAATTACAATGCTTTTCTTCATTGTAAGGTAGGTCTATGTCTTAGCTGGACTGTTCAATTCGTAATTCTTTAGGGTAAATACTTTTGTACTACAATCCAACCAGTAAGGGACACCCAGGCAAATCCTACAAATAGAATAATATTTACGCCGATGTGTAAGGGTCTAGCCCAAGGTCGTCTAGCACTAATTTGCGTGGCACTGAAAGCAGACAGTAAAACTAATGCTACCACTATCAATCCAGATGCCAAGTGTGAGGAGTGACCTAAAGAACCAAAGTGTCCTAAAGTGCCAACAATCCCGATCGCTAGCAATAGTAGCACTAAACTTACCATACTGATGCCCATTAGATAGTGGAGCGATCGCACCTCTCTATTTCCGCCCAGAAATGGCGTAAAAGGAAATTGCTGCGAAGTTCTCGCCCGAAACATCCAAACGCCGGTCACTGCTAACATCAGATATGCCAGCAGGGATAAACCCATCGACCAGGCGGCTATTTTCCACAACCAAAGAAATGAAGGCAGATTCATAAGAATGATTGTAGATGAGAGTGGGGATTGGGG
>NZ_NOLI01000167.1:0-15556 GCF_002245975.1 Nostoc sp. 'Peltigera membranacea cyanobiont' 213
ACTGGCTATACTACTCTGCAAAGCAATTCATCTATTACTCCTTTATAATACACCGTATTCCTAAAAGAGTCGCACCCATTTGATTTTTGAACGAAATTAGGTATTGTAGAGGAGCCAGTGCGTTGCGGTGAATCCAGCGCTGTAGGCGGGTTTCCCGCCGTAGGCGACTGGTGAACCCGAAGGGAGGTTCCCTCCGTTGTAGCAACTGGCGTTGTGTTAGAACGGAGTTCGTAACGCACTATTATCAAGGGTTTGATGCCGTACTCTCCGCGCTCACATCCTACGTATATTTTCAGAAATCAAACCGGATTCCTATGGTAGGTTGCTGTAGATATGAGGTGATAGCCATAACAAACGAATAATCTCATATTGCAGAAGATTTAAAACACATACTATTACCAAAATATTCACTGATAAAAACCACCTTTGACAATCCAATCGTCTCAGGAATTAAATATCGCTTGCTCAACAGACAATCTGGTTTGTGGGGCATTGCTGACATAAGGGACTTCCAAATAAAAAAATACTCAACTACTTCTTGTGGGGTGGGCAACATGAGCGCCCATATACAAAGGCGGGCAAGATGCCCACCCCACAAGATTGGGTAATTTATTTATTGGAAGTCCCTAAGCTCTTTAGCCAAAAGCTTCTAGCATCACACATAATGGCAGATGCCGTGTGGTACTAACTATTTAATACTTTGTCCTCTCGGTAATAATTTGGGTGTAAAGCTTAAGTTCAATCTCAAAATCTCGATTTTCACTGGTAAAGATAGTTCAGAATTGGCAATCTTGATAAAGAAAGTTTGTATATATCTAGACTATCAATCAATGAATAAAACTGCTGCACTTAAATCTCCCCGCTTGGCAACCTCCACTAAAAAAAGGGCGCTTAAGCGAATTACCTTAAACTTGACATCAGATGAAGCCCAGAACCTTGAAAAGTATTGCGAACAGACAGGAAGTCCAGCAATAGATGTGATTCGGAAACTCATTCAAGCTTTACCTTGACCTGATTTCTCACGCCAAGTCTGAAAAGTCCTAGTCCAGAAGAGTCATAGTTAAAGCAGAAGATGTTGCAAATTTTAACAAGAGTTTTAAACTTTACTCTGTCGAACTCACATTACTATTAACGCTCTTCTTTTTCTCTGAAAAAATAAAACATTTGTAGATTAGTTTTAACAAAGTGAAACCCAACAAACTCAAGGATTCTTGGTGTTGGGTTTCGTTCTTCAAAAGCCACTTAGTTGTCAACCAGTTTTACTCCCCTCAAGAACCAAGATTGCGTTGGCAGAATACCTCTTTATATCGTTCTAATTAGATTCATAATTGAAACTAAATTGCAATAAGTTTCAACTTAATAACGTGCAGAAAAGCCTTAACCTAAATTTGTACTAAGTTTAACTCAACCTTTGCTTACGCTGTATGCCTTAGTAAGAAGATTGTGTAGTAACTATAGTAATATACTGTATTTTTATCGGTTTTTAGATGTATCGTTCCCATTAATCCAAAGCTACAAGTCAAATTGGAGGTTCTTACGAGTTGCTATTTACTCCATTAAGGCTCGGAAATTTATGAGACTGCAACCGATCCAATTACGTATATTCTGAGCCCAATTCACTGGAGCGTAGACCCATGAGACGCACAGATGCTGTTTGCGTAGCCTAAAACCAGGTGTCTACATCAACAGTATGATATCTGCATATTTTCTGTGGAGTTTTCTTAACTATTCTTGAGGAGTACAAATGCTTGAGGCTATCGCTGTTGCTTGGTTATTACTGTTTTTTGGCGATTTTCTATCTACATTCCTTTACCACGTACCTGAGCACGTTTTTGGTAGCCTTCATTTAAAAACGCACCACTCCTGGAAAAAAGACTTCCGCCACTACGCTATTTTGACTTTTAATCCCCAGGTTCTTTTAGATGGTATCTTAGGAGCTTTTCCTTATTTACTCATAGCAGTAGTTTTGTGGTCTTTCTCTCCCATTGGTGTTATCTCTGGATTACTGTTTGGTCAGTTTCATGTCTGGTGGAGACACATAAGTGTACTAGGTTGGCAAACTTCAAAGCCTGTAAATATTTTATGCCAAATTTTCTTTATTACTACTCCTGAGAGACACTGGTTACATCATCACAAAACTAATTTAGGTTTCGGTGATATTTTCACCTTCTTTGAACAACCTGCACAAATGTGGTTACGCTGGCTTCGACTACTCAGACTTCGTTTTCGTTACTCTCGAATCTAACTGAAGCTACTGCCGATATAAATACTTTTAATAAGTACAAAAAGAAGCTGCGATCGCGGCTTCTTTTTGTACGCTATGGATATTTTGCCAGAGAGGAGATTATTCCAGTCTCAGAAATACACTAGTAACAAGAAACATCAATTGTCCATAGATTTAAATCTATGCATTTATCGAATTATTAAAGCTTTATTTATAGTGTTTTTAGGGCGTGTCGTCAAATAATAAGCGAGTAAACGAGCAGAAGGAACCTATGTAAGGAGTTTCAAGGTATCTGCTAACGCTCAACTTTGCTGTTATATCGTCAACGTTTTTGGGAAAACTAGTCTTAATCTTAATTAGTAAATTATTATATCCCTAGATTTTTATGACAATTCCTCTCTTTTCCAGAGATGCTCGGCGTAGCTTGTTTATCCGTTCGCGGAGCGTCCCGCAGGGAAGGGGCGAAGAAGGCAGGAGGGAGCAAATGAGTAGGGGATGCAACCCCTACTCATTTGAAGCCACTGTTGCATTAGCTTTCTGTAGGGTACGAGAATTCACTGACAGTCTTAAACCCTTACTGCTTCTGCCTCGTGGCTTCATCGTTCAAATTAATAACTCGGCTAGCTTGAATGCGGTCAATTTGCAACCTACTGTTTATGAGGTGTTTTATGCCCGCAGTTAGCCTTAGAAAGATGCTCAATAAAAAAGAGTTGCCATCTCTCTTTAATAACTTAGTCCACCAGTTCGGCATTGCGGTTGATGTTGAACTGATAGACGGCACGAAACTAATTAGCATTGGGGAGCGAACTAAGGAAAATCGATATCCAGTCGAGGTTTCAGGAGAAATAATCGGTTGGGTTGTTGGCGGAGAACAGGCAATTATACTTGCGACTTTGCTCTCATTTCTGGCCAAGCAGGAAGCTGAGAAGAAAATACTTGCTAAAGAATTGCTAGAGCGATACCAGGAAATTGATTTGTTTGAGGATATCTCGACTCAACTCACAACAAGTTTAGATACGCGACAGATTGCCCAACTCGTGCTTCAAGAATTGAGCCAATTAATTGAATCATCTGCGGGGATGATTCTGCTCCTGAGTCCAGATGTAACTGCCTTTGAAATCATTGCCGAATTTGGAGTGTTTTTTGACGATAGTCAGCCGGAACCGGGCAAGGGAATTATTGGCAATATTGTGCAATCCAACCGGGCAGAACTCGTCAATGATGTGCAAGCCGATCCTCGATTAAATGGGCAAAAAAACGTTAGCGCCATGATTTGTGTACCGTTAAGAGCCAAGGAGCGGGTACTGGGAGCGATCGCAATTGGGACATCGAAAAGTGACTCGTACAAAGCTGAACACCTGAAACTTGTGAGTATCTTTGCCTCTCAAACAGCGATCGCCATTGACAAAGCTTTGCTTTACGAGCAAAGCACTCAAGCAGCAGTCCAGGCAAAAGCCCAGACACAGAAGCTTCAGCAAGCTCTCCACGAGTTGCAATTAGCCCAAACTCAGTTAATTCAAAGCGAAAAAATGTCCAGTTTAGGGCAACTCATTGCCGGAGTTGCCCACGAAATCAACAACCCGGTTAATTTTATTTGCGGCAATTTAAGGTATGTTGCCGAATATTCCCAAGACTTGTTGCACCTATTGGAAAAGTATCAGAACTTCCTACCTGTTATTCCTCCAGAGTTGGAATCAGAGTTAGACAATATAGACCTGGAATTTATCATCCAGGATCTCCCCAAACTGCTAGATTCGATGAAAGTGGGCACCGATCGCATCGTCGAAATTGTCCAATCTTTGAAAAACTTTTCTCGCCATGATGAAGCCGAAATGAAAGCCGTCAACATCCATGATGGCATCGACGGAACGTTAATGATTCTTCACCATCGCCTGAAAGCAGATGCTCGCCGTCCGGCAATTGAAATCGTTAAAGATTATGCAAAACTTCCCCTAATTGAATGCTACCCCGGACAGTTGAATCAAGTGTTTATGAACATCCTGGCAAATGCCATTGATGCGCTCGAAGAGTCATTAGTCATTAGTCATTCGTCATTGGCATCAAACGAATCACAAATAACAAATGACAAAGGACAAATGATACTTCCGAGCATCACTATTCGTACCCAAGTTATCGATCGCGAGTGGGTTGTGATTCGCATTGCCGACAATGGACCAGGGATGAAGGAGGAGATTATCCGACGCATTTACGATCCCTTCTTTACCACAAAAGAAGTTGGTAAGGGAACCGGGTTAGGCATGGCAATCAGCTATCAAATTGTTGTAGACAAACATCGAGGAATGCTCAAGTGTCGTTCTCACCCAGGTGAAGGCACAGAGTTCTGGATTCAAATTCCGTTAAGTTGTGCAGTGGTGGACGCTACAGAAGAACAAAATTTTATCTCTGCCTCGCCAACTGCCACAACGGAATTATCCCCCACTCCCGATGCCGACGGCTTCATTCCATCAGCAGCGCCAATGCTCAAACCAACGGATTTGTTGATCCGCCATACTCAACTGATCCAGCGACTCTCACAGCACAATCCAGATGTGGAAGGTACGTCACCCGATCAAATTTACGAGATGTTCCAACGCCACCCAATTTCGTTAAAGCTTTACGCCACTTTGTTGTCTTGGTTCTGTTGTTCTAACCCTACCCAAATACGTCACTAAAGAAACCTTAACTATGTTTAAGCAATTTGATGAATATAACAGTCAGCTATTTGAACAATGTCCTATTGGGCTAGTATTATGCCGAACAGATGGGACGCTAATTAACATTAATTCTGCCTATGCTGCCATTTTAGGGCGCACTGTTCCAGAAACTCTGAATCTGTGCGATCGCCAGATTACTCCTGAAAACTATACCGCCATTGACCGATCTAGCCTAGATAACCTCAAACAAACAGGTCGCTACGGCCCTTATGAGAAAGAGATAATCCACAAAGACGGGCATCTAGTTCCGGTTAGGATTTCTGGACTAATGATTGAGAAAAATGGAGAGCAACTAATTTGGTGTAGTGTGGAGGACATCAGCGACCTTCGACACGCCCAGCAAGAACGCCAACATACTGAACAAATTCTGAAACAGAGTGAAGCCCGATACCGCTCTCTAGTGACAGCTACTGCACAAATTGTTTGGTTAAGTACACCAGAAGGAATTTGCTTTGAAATGGTAAGTTGGGTAGCCTATACAGGTCAAACTCTAGCTGAAACGGAAAATGGGGGCTGGATTAATGCCGTTCATCCTGACGATCGCGATCGCACCACCCTTGTCTGGGGTACAGCCGTGACAAACCTCCGCCTCTATGAAGTTGAATACCGGATTCGTAGCAAAGACGGCAGCTACCGCCACTTCTTTGTTTGTGGTGCCCCCGTGATAGCAGAAGACGGCAGCATCCGCGAGTGGGTTGGCACCTGCACCGATATTCACGATCGCAAACTAGCAGAACAAACTCTGCAACAGAACGAACAACGGTTTCGCTCTCTGGTGAGTGCGAGTTCACAAATGGTCTGGACGGCATCCCTGGAAGGAATGGTCAACGCTGAAATAGCTGGCTGGGAGGCATATACAGGTCAGAGTGTAGCCGAAATGATGGGCTGGGGCTGGTTAGATGTCATACATCCCGATGACCGTCCCCGCAGTGCCGAAGTTTGGAGTGCTGCTGTGGCGAATCGGAGCCTTTATCAAATTGAATACCAGATTCGCGCCAAAGACGGCACTTATCGCTACTTTTTTGCCAATGGAGTTCCGGTTTTAGAAGCAGACGGCAGCATCCGCGAATGGATTGGCACCTGCACTGATATTCACGATCGCAAGGTAGCAGAACAAACTCTGCAACAGAGGGAAGAACGGTTTCGCTCTCTAGTGACTACTATCTCACAACTTGTCTGGGTATGCACAGCAGAAGGACTGGCGGTGAGCAGTGAAATGCTGACCTGGATGGCGTACACGGGTAAGAGTGCAGCCGAAGTTGAGGGCTTGGGCTGGATTGACACCATTCATCCCGACGATCGCGATCGCGCACTCCAAGTCTGGAATGCAGCCGTGGTCAGCCAGAGCTTCTATCAAAACGAATATCGGCTGCGTGGCAAAGATGGCAGCTACCGCCACTTTTCTGTCTGCGGTGCCCCCGTCATGCAAGCAGACGGTAGCATCCTGGAGTGGATTGGCGCTTGCACCGACATTCACGATCGCAAACTAGCAGAACAAACTCTACAACAGAACGAAGAACGGTTTCGCTCTCTGGTGACTGCTATCTCACAAATTGTCTGGGTAGCTACCCCTGAAGGACTCGCGGTAAGCCATGAAATGCCTACCTGGTTAGCGTACACAGGTCAGAGTGCAGCTGAAGTTGAAGGTTTGGGCTGGCTCAATCCGATTCATCCCGACGATCGCGATCGCACAGCCCTTGCCTGGAGTACTGCTGTGGCGAATCGGAGTCTCTTTCAAACTGAATACCGCTTTCGTAGCAAAGACGGCAACTACCGCCACTTTTATGTCTGTGGTACCCCGGTGTTAGAAGCAGATGGCAGCGTCCGGGAATGGATTGGCACTTCCACCGATATTCACGATCGGAAGCTAGCAGAAGCGGAAAATCAACGGTTGATGAATATGTTGAATCATTCCAGCGATGCCGTCATTGTCCGCGACTTCGCCGACAAAATCACTCACTGGAGTCAGGGGGCAGAACGGCTCTATGGCTGGAACTGTGAAGAAGTGAAAAACCAAGACATCATTCACAACCTGCTACACACAATCTTTCCAAAACCGCTAAAGGAAATCCAGACAGAGTGTTTACAGCAGGGCACATGGTTCGGGGAACTGCAACACCTTACCCGCGACGGTAGATATATTATTGTCCAGAGTCGCTGGACAATGCAACTGGATGCATCCGGCCAACGCTGCGCCACACTGGAAATTAATACCGATATTACTGCTCGTAAACAAGCAGAAGTCGCTCTACGCCAACTGAATCAAGAACTAGAAACCAGAGTTTTAGAGCGGACGGCTGCTCTGCAAAATACCTTAGCAGAAACACAGGGATTAAATGCCATTCTAGATAACTTAGCAGATGGTTTGTTAGTGGCAGACACCGCAGGACAAATTACCCACTTCAATCCTGCCTTTTTAGCCATGTATGAATTGACAGCTAGTGACCTCAACTGTCACTACCGAGAACTGCCAATATCTGGTTTAGCAGAACTAGTTGCACAAACTCAGTCTCATCCCGGAGAGGTGTTCTCTGCCGAAGTTGAACTGACCAAGGAACGCATTGGTCAGGCAGTGGCAACCGCCATTTTCAAAAAGACGACAGATCGAGAACCCGCTACCTGCTTCGGTTCGGCGCTGCTGATTCGGGATGTGACAGCAGAAAAGGAAATTGACCAGATGAAGACCGATTTCATCTCCACGGTTTCCCATGAACTGCGAACGCCACTGACTTCTGTTCTGGGTTTTGCATCGATCATTAAAGAAAAGCTAGAAACCGATGTGTTTCCAATGCTTTCTGCCGAAGACCGCAAGCTTCAGAAAACCATCAAGCGGGTGGGTGATAATCTCAACATTATTGTGGCTGAAGCAGAACGGCTCACGTCTTTGATTAACGATGTTCTGGACATCGCCAAGATGGAAGCAGGTAAGGTGGAATGGCAGATGCAGCCCATTGATCCCAGGGAATTACTGGATTGGGCCACCAATTCTACAGCCTCGTTGTTTCAAACCAATGGCTTGCAGTTAGTCAGTGAAATTGAACCTGGACTGCCTCAGATATTAGGCGATCGCAACCGTCTGCTGCAAGTTTTAATCAACCTGATTTCCAATGCCGTTAAGTTTACCGAATCTGGTTGTGTCACCTGCCGCGTCAAACAAGAAAACGAAGGTGTTTGCATCAGCGTCATCGACACAGGTATTGGTATTGCACCTGAAGATCAGCCAAAAGTATTCGAGAAATTCCGCCAAGTTGGTGACACCCTCACCGATAAACCCAAAGGCACTGGGTTAGGACTGCCCATCTGTAAACAAATCGTCGATCATCACGGCGGTAGAATTTGGGTTGAGAGTGAATCAGGTAACGGCAGCATATTCTCATTCATCATTCCCACCTACGCCAGCGATCAAAAAAACACTACTAATCTGAATCTAGAGACCTTAGTCAAACAACTCAAAGAACACGTCATCACCACAAAAACTGTACTGAATGAAAAACGTAAAACCATTTTGGTTGTAGATGATGACGCTAACATTCGGGAATTGCTTCGTCAACAACTGGAAAACGAAGGCTATAATGTTCGGGAAGGAAAAGACGGCGTAGATGCAATTCATCAAATCAAAACAGCCCGTCCCGATCTGATTCTCTTGGACGTAATGATGCCCCAAATCAATGGTTTTGATGTGGCAGCCGTTCTCAAAAACGATCCTCAGACCGCAGACATCCCGATCATTATTTTGTCAATTATTGAAAACAAAGAACGGGGCTACCATATTGGTATCGATCGCTATCTCACTAAGCCCATTAACACAGAGAAACTTCTCAACGAAATAGGCTCACTACTTTATCAGGGTACTTCTAGTAAAAAGGTATTAGTTGTAGATAAAAATGCATCAGCCTTAAAAACCCTATCGGATGTACTGCAAGCTCAAGGATACAACGTAATTGAAGCCTCCAATCCCCAAGAATGCATCAATAAAGCCCTTTCAGCCAAACCTGACATGATCATCATTGATTCTATCTTTTCTCAAGAAGGCGATTTGGTGAAAACCCTACGCTTTGAGAAAGAGTTGGAAAATGTATTCTTTATTATGCTGTCCGATCAGTAATCTTTCCTACTGGGAATGGGGAATGGGGAATGGGAAGTTCAGAGGAAAGATGATTACTTTCAGCTTTGAACTCGAAACTTCAACCTCTGAACTAGAAACTTCGATCTCTAAACACAAAGCGTAAAGCTTAGAACTTACAATTCCCAATCCCCAATTCCCAATCCCCAATTCCCAATCCCCAATCCCCAATTCCCAAATCTTATGACCCAGAAAATTTTGATTGTTGACGATGAACCCAATATCTTAATTTTGATGGAACAAGCCTTAGAAGCATTAGAAGACGAGGGTGTTGAACTTCTAACTGCTAGAAATGGAGAAGAAGCTCTCGAAACTATTAAAGCTGAAAAACCAAATCTAGTTTTTCTTGATGTGATGATGCCTAAAATGAACGGTCTGCAAGTCTGTCACATTGTGAAACACGACTTGCAAATGACTGATGTATACATTGTAATACTGACAGCTAAGGGACAGGAATTTGATAAACAAAAAGGAATTGAAGTTGGTGCAGATTTATATCTAACTAAACCATTTCGCCCCAAAGAAGTACTTGAAAAATCAATGCAGGTTTTGGGCTTTTGAGTAAAATTATGAATAATCTTAAAACTTACGCATTAACAAGAAATACCAAGTATAAGTAGAACAGGGTAAATAATTAAAGGTTTGTAGTGAGAACTTTAGTTCTCAAATCAGGACTAAAGTCCTTACTACGAACTGATTTTCGCTAAAATTACATTACTTTACATAGTTTGTTTTTTCAAGTCGTTCTACTTAGATGATTTGAAAACCGTCTTCTTCAGACGAAGAATCGTTGACAGATGATCAAAGACACATGGGCGGCACGAACAATATAATTAATTTCTAACTCAGCCACTGCCTTATGGCTGAGTTAGAAGCACTTTCAATTGCCGATTACACGTAATAACCCTTACGTGTAAATATTGGCTGCGTATACTGCGATTTAAAGTAAAAAATAGTTAAGTAATTATAAATACTGTAGTTGTTCGAAGTTTTTCTAATTAAATATTATCTAATATTCAATATTTACCTGTGTAAATTTATACAAGCTTTATCGGCTATTGCATAACATAGATTTACGCGCAATCAATGCAAGAATATGAAAAAATTTCTGGGTGTTTTAATGGTTTCTAGTCTAGTAGGACTAGGAGCATTCTCTACCGTTAACAAAGCTCAAGCCGCATCCCTGACAATCGATCCTACAGACACCTTTTTGAGAACCTACGCTGACACAACTTATTACCAACGTGTGAATACTGTTGCTGGTAACACTAAAGCTATATCCCTAACAGATTTAGGTTTGAAAGGTGGCGACTCCATCAGCCTGAATATTTCTGGTAAATTTAACACGAGTGTTTGGAGTCCAGGTCAAAGAAGCGACATGATAGGGGTATTCAGTACCTCAGATCAGCTCCTTGATACATCTTCTAAACAACGTGTGGTTAATGCTGTAGCCCTCAATCAGCAAGATGCCAATCAATATAACTACACTCAGAACACATGGACTTCTAATACTTTGTTTGATTCTACCGCCTCCCCAGACTCTACCTTTGACCCTGGCAAAAATGCTTATATGTGCAGCGATCCAACCCTGAGTGACCCTAACAGAATCTGCGGTCAACAAACATTATTTGATGGTGTTTTTGGTATCTTCGGTGAGACAACACTTACAATTCCCACCACGGCGACTTTTTTGTTCCTGGCTGTGAACGATGTTTTTTATAGTGACAATACTGGAAGTATATTGATAGACATTGACAAAACAGGAACTGTGGATAATCTGCTTTCAGTCCCAGAACCTAATGCTGTTCTTGGTGTGCTGGCAACGATCGCACTAGCATTGAAAATGAAACGCAAGCAACAAATTGCTAAATAACCCTCTTCTGTGACTCTCCGAAAACTTTTGCCATACTGAAAAACCATATATGTCGTAGGGGCAATACCCAACGGTAAGCTGCTTTGCGTCTACATAAATTGCCCCTACAGCGCAGGTTTATTTACCATCCAAGAATGATTAATAAAAACCTGAAATGACATACTTACTTTGATTCACAACATAATTATTTTGTGTAGTGCCTAAATCCTAGCTTTTTACCTGGTTTCGCACTACTGGGAATAATCGGCACAAATCTGGTTACATTTCGTTAATGGATCAACGGTTCACAGTACTCATATCAGGGTAGCGATCGCCTGCTGCAATTCCTTTTGGTGCAACTGCTTCCAGTCGATTCAACTCTTCTTCAGTCAGGGTAATTTCGGTAGCTGCAATATTCTCCTCTAAGTAGGTACGGCGTTTTGTACCAGGAATTGGGACAATATCTTCTCCTTGAGCCAATAGCCATGCTAGTGCAAGTTGACTAGCAGTTACTCCTTTTTCGGTAGCGATCGCTTTCACTTGCTCGACTAATTGCAGGTTCTTATAAAAATTCTCCCCTTGAAAGCGAGGCGCATTTCTACGATAGTCATCAGGAGCTAGATCGTCAGGGCTGGCGATCGCACCTGATAAAAACCCTCTTCCTAATGGGCTATAGGCAACAAACCCAATTCCTAATTCCCGCACAGTAGGTAAAATTTCATCCTCTGGTTCTCGACTCCAAAGCGAGTATTCTGTTTGCAGTGCCGCAATGGGGTGGACTGCCACAGCCCGCCGAATTGTCGCCGGAGCAGCCTCTGAAAGCCCCAAATAACGGACTTTTCCCAGCTTGACTAACTCCGCCATTGCTCCTACAGTATCCTCAATGGGTACGGTTGTATCTACCCGATGTTGATAATAGAGGTCAATGACTTCCACTCCCAAACGTTTGAGTGAAGCATCACAAGCTTGATGGACATATTCGGGTTTGCCATTAACTCCTTTAAAACCACCCTCTTCAGTGCGGACATTGCCAAACTTGGTTGCTAATACTACTTTATCTCGGCGATCTTTAATTGCTTTGCCTACTAATTGCTCGTTAGTAAAAGGCCCGTACATATCAGCAGTATCAAGAAAATTAACTCCAAGTTCCAAGGCTCGATGAATTGTTGCGATCGCCTCAATTTCATCACGGCCACTATAAAACTCCGACATTCCCATGCAACCAAGTCCGATAGCTGAAACTTCTAACCCAAGTTTCCCTAGCTTTCTGGTTTTCATCAAATAATCTCCTAGTCAGTAATTGCTCAGACAAAATCAACTCCTTCAGGATTATCCCTTTCTCTATTACTCAGTCATCTACACTTAGAAGTATTTATTTAAAAAATATATACACATCATAAATTTGAAATAATACGAACTCCTTTTTCACACATAGTTTCTTTTAGCTTTTGATAGAGAACATCATCATGAACTAGCAAACCCTGTTTAGTTTTTGTGTTGACAATTAAATATCTTGGTTCTTTTTCTGAAGGTGAAGCATTAAATTTTAAGAGTGCCCAATTAGAGTCCAAGCCATTCTTCCATAGATATGAAAATTCTTCTAAGTTGGTGTTCATATCAATACTTTTTTTAAACTAAATCTTACTTAGCAAAGAGAATTGTAGAATGTGTTAGACCGGAGTTCGTAACGCACTATTATCAAGGGTTTAATGCCGTACTCTCCGCGCTCACATCCTACGTATATTTTCAGAAATCAAACCTGATTCCTATAGAAACCTAGAAGATATTTAACGTAGTTTTAAGGTTTCAGGGAATCTTTTTGCTTCTAAAACCCAAAAAATTGGTCTAATCTGAAAAACCTACCCATAAGAGCCTCGTCTGCTTATTCAGAAGCGAATTCTGGGAAACCTTAATTTGTGAGAGCGAGAGGCTTTTGCCAGAAGGAACTAGAATTAGGAAACACCTAGCTGGGTTCTTCTGAATTTTGAAATTAGGAGTGCATGTGTGCCAAAATCCCCTAAATATTTGCTGATTGGCTCAACCGAGACTTATAGCGGTAAATCTGCAACTGTTCTGGGTTTGTCTTATCAGCTACAGCAAAAAGGACTGGATATTACCTACGGTAAACCGCTTGGTACGTGTCTAAATTCGTCTAGTGGAACCGTAATTGAGGAAGATGTCCAATTCATCGCTCTTAGCCTCAATTTGCCGGAAAACCGTGTTGCACCTACAATGCTGGCTTTGGATGAACTCAATGTGCAAAAGCGCTTACGAGGAGAAGACAAAACCGATTATCAGCAGTCCCTAATAGAGCAATATTTGCATAAATCCCAAGGAGATTTGGTGTTACTGGAGGGGCCTGGTGATTTTTCTGAAGGCAATTTGTTTGACTTGTCGTTGCTGCAAATTGCTGAAGTATTGGATGCTGGCGTGCTGTTGGTAAGCCGCTATAAATCGTTGGTTTCAGTCGAGGCGCTATTGGCTGCTAAAGGGCGTATGGGCGATCGCTTGATGGGAGTTGCGATCAATGATATCCCTGTCACTCAATTAGAAACGGTTGACACTCTCTTGCGTCCGTTTTTGGAAAAGCAAGGGATTCCCGTGCTAGCAATGCTGCCAAACAGCGATTTGCTTCGCAGCGTCAGTGTTGGCGAATTAGTCAAGCAGTTAAAAGCTGATGTTCTCTGTCGCAACGATCGCATGGATTTGTTGGTAGAAAGTCTGGCAATTGGAGCGATGAATGTCAACTCTGCTGTCAAATATTTCCGCAAACGCCGAAATATGGCAGTTGTAACTGGAGGCGATCGCGTCGAAATTCAGCAAGCGGCTTTGGAAACATCTACCCAATGTCTAATTCTCACCGGGCAACTACCACCGCCCCCGTTCATTCTCAGCCGCGCTGAAGAACTAGAAATCCCCATTTTATCTGTTGATTTAGACACTCTCACCACTGTCGAAATTGTTAACCGCACTTTCGGACAAGTCCGCCTCCACGAACCGATTAAGGTTCACTGCATTCGCCAGTTAATGTCTGAGCATTTTGACATTGAACGCCTGTTATCTAAACTGGGTTTAACTCCAGCAGCAGCATTGTCTTAGATTCATCAAGCTAAACAATTAAGAGCATCTATGCTCAATTATCAGGTAGGAGCCTGTATTACTGGCGAAGAAAAAGTCGGCACGCTGTCACCTCAGAGGCGACGGCGGGCTGTCTCTCTCCGCCCCATAACTGGGACGTGCTTCGTTGTAGCAGCTAATCCAAAAACAGGCATATTTCCGTAAACCGCCTCATACCTTCCCGGTTCGATTAAATTAAGTTTCGTGCCAAATCCCAACACTGCTATCAGCACCAATGGCTTGATTAAACCTCTGCCAAGCTTTGAGATGTGCATCAGCTAGATTTCTAGCAAAACGCTCCAAATCCTCAAACGATCGCCAATATTGAATCAGTCCACCCCTCGCGGGTAAACACATTGGCTTGCTTGCTTACACCAAGTAATTGAGTTATTGAACCAAACAGTCCAAAAGTTGTAGCAATCTCTAACTCAAGTTTTCCTCGCACCTACACGCTGTTTGGTAAAATATCTGGGTCGTTTAATCGGATTATGTCTATCTTTGAGCCAATCAACAGACCTTATTAACCTCGATACATTAGCGCAAGAACTGGCGACAATCCAACAAACGGGTTCCAAAAAAATCGCCTTGCTGGGTTCTCGTCACGTTCCGATTACGCATCAGAATCTGATTGAAATGATGACTTATGCCCTAGTTTTATCGGGTAATCGCATCATTACTTCTGGTGCTACAGGTACAAATTCAGCTGCCATCAAGGGAGCAACACGGGCTGATGCAAATTTGTTGACGGTGATTCTACCCCAAAGTCTGGAACGCCAGCCTTTGGAATCGCGCCAGCAGCTAGAACAGGTAATGCATTTAGTGGAAAATCCCAGTAATGATAATCTGTCTCTTGCCGAAGCTAGTTACCTCTGCAACAAGGAAATTGTCTCCCGTTGCCAGCAACTGATCTGTTTTGCGTTTCACGACAGCCGCACATTGTTGCAAACTTGTCAAGATGCAGAAGAACAAAGAAAAGTGGTAACGCTTTTCTACTTTGATTAGTCATTTGTCATTTGTCTTTTGTCATTTGTATTTGACTAATGACTAATGACTGATGACTATGACTAATAACCAACAACAATAAGTAATGATAATTTTTTTGTACTCGATCGCTGCTGCTGCGGTTCTGATTTACCTGCTATTTTTGGTAGTAGCTTATGCCCGTGTGCGGATTGGCAATGAAATGCTTGCTACTCCTCGCACGATGGTTGATAAATTACCGCCTTATGCCCAACGAGCTACTTGGGCACATCAGAACACCTTTGAAGCCTTTATGGTATTTGCCGCCGCCGCATTGATGGCTTATGTAACGGGTGTAAATTCTTCTACAGCACAACTAGCTGCGATCGCCTTTGTCGTGGTTCGTTTGCTATACTCAATTTTTTATATTTTGAATATACCCCTTTTGCGTTAGCGTAGCTCCTCTGAAAGAGGCTCGCTCATGTTTGCTACTGGCATCCTTGGCTCTGCTACTCTCATCTTCTTGAGCATCATCCAAGCTACTAATTTCAGTAGGGAGTGGGGAC
>NZ_NOLI01000168.1:0-15551 GCF_002245975.1 Nostoc sp. 'Peltigera membranacea cyanobiont' 213
CCCCTGCTTCCCCTGCTCCCCCTCCTCCTCTTGCTGTAGCTGGGAGAGATATCTACGAGTCTCTGCTACTAAATGTTGTCTTTCTTCCAGCGCCAGATGTGGATAACTAGCAAATTGCACCGCTAGTCCTTGCCAACGGCGGCGTTCAGTTTGGGGTAAGCCTGTTGGGAATTTGCCCAAAGTCAGACTTAGAAATTCACTGAAACGGTATTCTCTGCCCATCAAGTCTGTAAAGCCTCGTTCAGCTTCTATTGCCAAGGCTTTCTGCAATCGTATCCAATCTGGTTTTTCATTAGTCATTGGTCAGCAGAGTTAAAAGTTAGGAGTTAGGAGTGAGTAGTTAGGAGTTAGGAATAAATAACTCATAACTCATAATTCATAACTTTATTCAAACCAACTAGCACGCCATGCAGCTTCTGCTTCTGCGATCGCTCTTTCCCGATGTTTCTTTTGATACTCTCGTCCCAGCTTGTTTAGCTGAACTAAAATACTGCGAATTTGTCTGCGTTCAGAGGAGAGTGCCACATCAGCAAATTCAATTTCCCCTAGCCGTAAATTAATAGCCATGATTTGCGTCAGTCCAGAATCTTCTGACTGCTGCTCATTTTCAATTTCAATTACTAAGTTTAATAAGTTTGGTGGCCCTGGCATAGCCTCGGCAGATGCTTCTGATGCCGCCGCAGCCGCAGCCGCTAAAATCGGTTCTGGTAATTTTTTGGGTAATACCCCAGATTTTTGTAATAAAAGATTAGCATCATGGGAAACTTTTTTCAGTATCTCTTGCGTGACCTCTTCTAAGTTCTGTTGCCATTTTGCCAGTTCTATAGGATTAGAAGTGTCGGTAGTCAAAGGCTGAGAATTTGAGGTGTCTAGAAGTTCAGAAGATGCTACTTCCTTATCTTCCTCTTCCACCTCTTCCTTATCTAATCCAGCTTCGTCACTTTTAATACAAGCGAGCAATTGCTCTGCTGCCACCTGACCCGACTTGCGGATGGCTTGTTGCAATTGTTGGCGCTGATTTAATGACAGATGCAGAAAGTTTTCGGGATACCCCTGTGTACAAAGATGGTAACTCGCCAGAATCAACTGTTTTCGTACAGCTAGCCCTAAGGTGTTTAGATAACTAGCATAAGCGTTTTGTAGTTCTATTGCGATCGCCCGAATCGCTTCTTTGAGTGCTTCAATATCCCGTTCAATTCGCTCGATTGCTCTTGCCATATCTTTTCGTTCTTGTCCATGTGAACTATTAAATAGTACAAATGTACAAACTTATTTTATAATAACTTCCCAAAGGTCTTTAGATTTTAAATTAAATGCGATATTTCATCTATCTACTAAAAAAAACACAGGTCAGGCTATTTGCTTGACCTGTTTGGTAAAGGTCATTTGTCATTTATCCTTTATCCTTGGTAAAGACTAATGACAAATGACCAATGACCAATGACCAATAATATTACATACTGCTAATTTGTGCAGCGACTTCATCAGCAAAGCTAATTTCTTGCTTCTCAATGCCTTCGCCCAATATATAGCGGACAAAGCGAGTCACTTGAATCTCTGTGCCTAATTGCGTCTTCGCTTGCTTCAAGAGGTCTTCTACGGAAATACTCTGATCGCGGATGTAAGGCTGATCGAGCAAAGTCAATTCTTTCAGGCGTTTTTCAATTCGTCCCTGAACAATCTTTTCTTTGATATTATCTGGCTTGTTCGCCAAATCATCCTTGCCCATTTCAATGTCTTTTTCTTTTTGGGCAACTTCGGCGGGGATTTGGTCTACGCTCACATACTCGACATTTGGACAAGCTGCAACTTGCATTGCGGTGTTCCGTGCCAAGGTTTGGAACTCTGAATTAGCAGCCACTGACTCACTTTCAGAACCCAGTTCTACTAATACACCAACTCGACCGCCAGTGTGAATGTAGCTGTCTACTACTCCTTGCGTGCCTTCTGCTAATGCAAAATTGATAAAGCGACGCACTCGGATATTTTCACCGAGGGTAGCAATAGTTTGCTTGATGAATTCTTCTACAGTCCCGCTTGGATTATCAGCATATTGTTGAGCTAACAAAGACTCAACACTATCAGCAGTCGCTGCTTGCTTTGCGAGGTTCTTAACTAAAGCTTTAAAAGCGTCGTTACGAGCAACAAAGTCGGTTTGGCAGTTGACTTCGATCAGTACACCTACGCGGCCACCAGGCTGAATGTAAGTGTCTACTAGACCTTCTGCCGCAATGCGATCGTTTTTTGTCCCTGCTTTAGAGATGCCCTTTTTCCGTAGCCAGTCTGCGGCTTCTTCTACGTTGCCTTCAGTCTCTATCAGCGCCTTTTTGCAGTCCATCATGCCGGCACCAGTTTTTTGGCGTAGCTCTTGGACGAGTTTTGCAGATATTTCCGCCATGTTGCCTCAATTCCTAACTTGACCTCGAGTTGTAATCACTCAGCTAATTTAGTGCTGAGTTTTGTTAGCCTTAGCGGGGCGTTTAGCCCGTGTTGAGTTTTGAGTGTTCAGTTATCAATTTTATTCTTCATTGACAAATCACAACTTAAGAACTTCAAAAATCAAGACTCAGCACTATCCAATTTGCTGAGTCTTTCTATTTTACTCAGGACTTAGCACTCTTCACGGGCTAAACCTTAGCTTTCCGCTAACAGCACTATTCTTCTGTTTCCTCGTCGGGAATTACGGCATCAGTATATTCGGTTTCTTCGTAGTCATCGTCATACTCACCACCGTCGTAATCTTCGTCATACTCTTCAGCCTCCAGCTGACCATGACGACCTTCATAAATGGCATCCGCCAATTTCCCGACTATCAGCTTAATTGATCTGATAGCATCATCGTTTGCTGGGATGGGGATATCTACTACATCTGGGTCACAGTTTGTATCCAGCATGGATACAATGGGAATATTCAGCTTTTGGCATTCTTGAACTGCGTTATATTCCCGCCGTTGGTCTACGATGACCACGATATCGGGTACTTTTCGCATTGTTTTAATGCCGCCCAAGTATTTCTGAAGCTTCGTCATTTCCCGACGTAGCATTGATGCTTCTTTTTTGGGCAATAAATCTAGTGCGCCAGTTTCTTCACGGCGTTCTAAATCTTTCAGACGGTCAACTCGTGTTTTGATAGTTGCCCAGTTGGTCAACATTCCGCCCAACCAGCGTTGGTTAATATAGTGGGAACCACAACGGCTAGCTTCTTGAGCAATAATTCCAGCTGCTTGGCGTTTAGTGCCGACAAAAAGAAACTTCTTCCCTTGTTCTGCGTGCGATCGCATGTAGTTGTAAGCATTATCCATCAACTGGGCAGTTTGCACCAAGTCGATAATATGCACGCCATTGCGGGAAGTATAAATGTAAGGAGACATTTTTGGGTTCCAACGCCGGGTCTGATGCCCAAAGTGAACCCCTGACTCCATCATTTGAGCCAATGAAACTACTGGCATATATTTTCTTACTCCGATTCGGGTTAAACCTCCATCCAAGTGCATTTCCCAACAGGGAAACACCCGAATTCTTAGATGTGCGAGATTAGTTAACCATATTAGGTTAGCATATTCGCAAGAGTTTGGTGGGGCGATAAAATAGCGCTGCCCACTCAACAATTAGGAAGCGCTATGCTTGATTTAACTCAAAATTACTAATCACGAATTACAAATCGCGGTCTTCTCGATCCTTTGGCTTGGGTTTCTGCCGCCGTTGTTCTACCTGGTCGTCGATAGTTTCTCTCATTTTGCGATCGGCAGCGTCCATCGCAGAATACTTAAAACGGTTGAGTATGCCACTGAAAAAGTTGCTGAAGAATCTTTCAATTTCTTGCATAATTTTATACCTCTGTATTTACAGGTAAATTCTTGACTCTACATTGGTCTTGGATTTTCTAGTGGAAGTCGGAAAGAAAACGCTAACCTCTGGCGAATGAATGTATAAAATAGTTTCATCAATCAAATTAGTACTGTTGAGATTTCCAAGATTGAAACGCCGTGGATACCCATCTATTGTATTCTGTCTAAGGTAATAAATGTGGCAAAGATACAGGTAACAAATTGTTTACTTGTGTGTAATAATTTTTCGATTTCACGGTTACTTACTGATTAGTACCTTGAGGGCGATATCTACAACAAACTATTCAGCGTTGCAACTTTTGGAATTACTGAATAGTATCGGGGTCTACATTGAGCGAACGCAACCTTGCCTTTAACTGTTCTATCTGCAATTCTGCCTGTTCTGCTCGTTGACGTTCTTGTTCTGCTCGTTGACGTTCTTGCTCTGCTCGTTGGCGTTCCTGTTCTGCTCGTTGGCGTTCCTGTTCTACCAGTTCTTCTGCCTGCTGCCTTGCTAAAACTTCCTGCCCCAAAGCCTTTGCCAGTTCATTAGGGATGAGTAATTTTTCCCCAGTATCTTCTCGGTAAAACCCAATTAGCCTTCCCTCAATCACCAAACGCAGTTGTAATGGTTCACTGCGTCCATCTTCTATAGGTTCGTAGATTTCTCCCCGCAGACGATAGCCACGTAACTGTTGTTCCACCCACTCGCCTTTAGGGTCAAATAGCCAGTATTCCTTGACACCTAGCTGCTCATAGAGAGTTTTTTTGAAGATTTCGTCTTGTCCTTTAGTACCAAAGGATGTCATTTCAAAAATAACTGTGGGTACTTGACCCTCTTCCCAAATTTTATAGTTGTCTCGACCACCAGGTGGAACATCAAAAATCACCATTACATCTGGGGCTACCCGCAATTTGGGAAAGCCCTGTGCATAGTAAAGAAATTGATTTCCTAATACTGTTGCCTGACGGTCTGCCAGATACTGTTTTAGGACTTCCAAGGTAGTTAGCAAGGCATAAAGGTGGTCGTAGGTTTCTGCCACTGGTTGACCATCAGCACTGGGATAGAAGATTTCTGATTCGATACCAACAGGTAAAGTAGCCGTCATGGTTGTAAAATCAGTGCTACGAGATTATTGTAGAGCAAGTTTGGCTTTTCCTAACTTGGAATGTGCAAGCTTTTCAAAATATAACTAGATAACTCACAAAATCCTTCACCTTCAGCAGCATTAGTAATATAAGCAGGGTGATATTTTAACTGATTCATATATTCCAGCACATTCGCCACGCCTACAGAAACAGGAAAATAACGCCGATCGAATAAACTTTCATCATTAGGGCTATCGCCAACAGTAACAATTTGTTCTGGTAAGTACTGGGGCAAATATTCGCGCAGTACTTGCAATAATCCCACAGCTTTATCTTGTCCTTGGGGTTTAATGTGACACTGCACATTGCTATAGGTAAATCCCCAACCCATTTGTTGACAAAGACTATCTAGGGTTTGTAATTCGTCTTGACTCAAACCAGCTACATCAAAAGTCCAGTCGGTGATGCGAAAGCGATTATCAGCAGATTCTTGGATTTGAGGAAATTTAGTTTGTAATTTCTCAAAAGTCATAGCCAAGTGCTGACGATGTTGAGCTAAATCAGAAATGGCTGTTAAAACTACTGGTTTCTGGTTTCCAGGTGGAAAGTACAAACCGCCATTTTCTGCCATAGCACCTGCTACTGGCATAATCGCACTCAATCCACTCACCCACCCAGCAGAACGTCCTGTGACAATCAGCACCTTAATGTCAGCAGTCGCTAAATCCTCTAAAGCTTGCAGCAGTGCGGAAGTAAATTTTCCTCGTCTAGTTAGCGTGCCATCCATATCTGTGGCTATCAGACGAATATTGCTAAAGCTTGTAGATGAAACCTCAGACAGGGCAGGGATGCTCAAATGTCTGGACATAGGGGGTTTTGTAAAAAGCTGTTAAAAATATTAATCATACAGCAAGATGGCATGAAAGATTTGGGCATCCTAAACATCAGGAGTCAAGTTTTTCAGTTTCCAACCATGCTCACTTCGATGTTTCTTGCCCAATCCCCAGTGCCAAAGCCTAAAAAAGCAACCCAGGAAGTGCCAGCAAGTAATCCTCAAATACCACCATTATTGTTGGTAACTTCTGGAGGACTGGCTTTCGCGGTGATTGCTTTAATTGTCTATAGTAAGCTCCAGAAGGATAAGCTGGAGAAAAAACTTAAGTTTGAACAATTCCGGGCGCGAGAATTAGAGAAAAAGTTTAAGCTGGCGCTGGAAACGATTCGCAAAATGGAAACTAATCCCGATTTGGTCAACTCACGGGATTTTAACCTAGATTATCTGCGAATGCGGATGTCAGAGGAGGTGTTTCATTTTGCAATCCTTAATCAGGTGAAGATTCAGATTAAAGATAAAGTTACTCAAGCTCTGCGTCCAAATCAAGCCCAACAAGGATCTGTCGGAATTGCTAATAGCTCTGGACGGCAAGTAGATGAAACTTTTGATGTAGAGTATGAAACTGGGAGTCCAGGGAACTCTGCTAAACGAGTGCTGTTTCGCATTCAAGTCCGGCTAATGAAGTTACCGACGCAAGCAACTTCTGCGACTATTAGTCAAATTATTGACTGTATAGAAACTTATCTAAGTCCCATAGAAGATGAAGATAGTTGGCAACCAACACTTCAGGGTCGGATTGCTACTATGCATTGGGATCAAAAGGCTAAACCCACGCCTCTACTGGTTCTGGAGCAATCGAACGAAGGCGTGAATGTGACTTTTCGTACTAGTCGCCAGCCAAATTCCCCAACTCCGCCAAACCAACCTGGAATGAAAAAATCAGGCTCGGCTAGACAATAAATTATGGCTTAAGTAGGTAGACGTAATTAAATGTAATAAATTAAGGACTGACGAACTGTACAAAATGACTTTCATCTGCATTACTAAATTCGCTGTTCCAGGCTAGCGTAGGCATCGCTAGCTAATAGTGAAAAAATCAAACTTAAATGCCTGAAAATCTGTGTACATATTTAGCTACTTCTGTCAATGTGTAGTAGCCTTTTCAAGATAACTCCAAAAATCTCTTTTTTGCTTTGTGTTCTCTGCGCCTGTACGGTTTAAAAGTAAATATTTAACCTTTCCAGACGCAGACAGGACTCATGCAAACAATAGCCAAAACTTTAATACTCAGGTAGGGGCAATTTGTGAATTGTCCCTATCGCGTGTAGTTTTGCGTAACTTTCAAACAGAAATGGTATGATATCTCCCACTGTTCGTTACTTAAGCCTCTTCTGTTGATCGTGACAACATAGCGATCGCCTACGTCTTAGCATATAAAGATTTTGAAAATATGCCCTAGTCCTCAATATCAATAATTTGATTAATTAGCAGTTGTTTTTGACACTACACAAGCTTTAGCAGAATATAAAGGAATAGTTTAGCCGGAGAAAGCAAAGTCTAAGACGGGCTATGCCTATCCTTGTTGGTTTGTTCACAATTATTCATTTTTAGATTGTAATTTTAAGATATCAAGAGTTTGATTAAGCAGTAATACTCACTTGCTTATTTACATTTCTTGACTTTCAACCTTTCAAGTAAAGTTTATTGTCTTTTAAATTAAACAGCTTCCATCAACTGCTAATCTTCTAATTAGTGAAAGTAAGGTTTGAGCGTAGTTATATGCGTCTCAACTACTTAACAAAGCTTAAAAGTTGGATAATTAGCGATTAATTTTATAGTGATTAGTTAGTTATTTAGGAATCTCCAAGAGTTTATATTCACAGAGTACACAACTTCTACAAACTGAACTCCGAAACGCGATGATGAATCATTACTCACTTCAATGGATTGAGGCATGGTGCCAAGAAAATGGCTGGACAGATTTATTTGTAGAGCGACGTAACAACTTCTGGGCTTTTCCGCCAGGTGGGGTAATGCCAGAACCAATCCCAGTGAATGTTCTCAGAGTGATTAAAGCTGAGAAGGGATTGACCTTTGAAGAAAGATTGTGGTCGATGTCCGCAGTAATTGGGACAATTTTAGCTGTTCTTTTTACCTTTTGGTTTCAGTCGCCGATGCCATTGGTTTTAGCTTTCGCTTTTAACGCTGTTACGGTGGCTCAATTTGAACTTGAAGATGCCTAAATTATTATTTTGGGCTTTGTTATTAAAAACTGCTCTTGTCTACTTTCGGCAAGAGCAGTTTTTAATTTCAGATAGAGATACGAAATCACCACATATCTATAGTTGATCTTTCGGGTAGGGATTAAACTTGGGCAGAGTTTTTCACGGGTAGGTTGCGATCGCAATTATCTTAAAACAGTTCAGCGATCGGATGTACTAACGCAAGTGGGCAAACGGCCCACTTCTGTATTAATCGAAGCAGAGTAAGAGCGTAAGAGTGTGGTGAATAAAACAGAAGAAAGCCTAAAATAACTTTACCGAGTGACGCTTTCCTGACGGGCGATCGCAGCCGCTTGGAAAGAAGCAAGTACCGTGCAGAAGTTCCCCATCTTGAGGCGACTTAGGGGAATTTTTGCACGATAAACATACAATCTACTATTTCCAAGAATCTTTGCAAGACATAAATTTAAAGAAGCCCAACCTAAGCTTTAGTCCCTCAGCTTTTGTATCTCTAGCATCTATAGCGGTTTGCAGATGGATAGAATACACTACTCTAGTCTCTAGCCTCTAACCCCTTTGTCTCACCAAAGAATATTGTACACAATCTCCAAGGGCTATATTTTAAATTACGTAATGCAACAGTTGTCTCTTTTCTCTGATGTGTCTAGCTCCGAGCCAACAAATACAAATTGGTTCCAGAATATTTTAACCATTCTTGCAGTCAGGCAAGAACCAGCATGGACTGATAATTTTGGTAAATCTCTCCGCCAATGGCTGATCCAACAAGGACATACTCCTATTAAAACACTCAGCTTATTTTCTGGTGGTGGTGGGTTAGACATTGGATTTCATGATGCTGGCTTTGAAATCATTCAAATGGTAGAACTTGAAGCCAAGTATGTTCAGACTTTAAAAATAAATTCCTTACCAGATAAGTGGCTAGAAGGCTCTGAACCTATATGTATTGATATTAGAAAGTATCTACCTGAACCTCATCTGAAAGTAGATTTTATTATTGGAGGCCCTCCTTGTCAAACTTTCTCTGCTGCCGGACGTAGGGCGGCTGGAGTGTCTGGAACAACTGATATTAGAGGTACACTATTTCAAGAATATGTTCGTATTCTGAATCTGCTTAAGCCTAAAGGATTTCTATTTGAAAATGTATATGGGATTACTGGTGCTAATGGAGGAGAAGCTTGGCAAGAAATTCAAGAAGCTTTTAGAGAAGTTGGCTATAATATTTATTTCCGTATTCTTGATGCCGCTGATTATGGAGTACCTCAACATCGGGAGCGTTTATTTATTGTTGGATTAAAAGAGGGTGAATATTTATTTCCCTATCCTACTCATGGTCCTGATTCTCTTAATCAAAATTCTTATTATTCAGCAGGAGAAGCTGTAGAAGGCGCTGATATTTTAGAGGTTGAAAAAGGTCTAGGTTTAGGCGGACGTTTTGGACATCTGCTCGAACATATACCACCTGGACTAAACTACAGTTTTTATACAAAAGAGATGGGTTATCCTAACCCAATATTTAGCTGGAGATCAAAATTTTCAGATTTTCTCTACAAAGCAGATCCAACAAATCCACTACGCACAATTAAGGCACAAGGTGGACAATACACCGGACCTTTTAGTTGGGAAAATCGGAGATTCTCGATCGCAGAGTTAAAGAGATTACAGACTATTCCTGATGACTATGAAATTCTTGGTAATAGGCAAGTTTCTATTGAACAAATCGGAAATTCAGTGCCTCCTCAACTTGGTCGGATATTGGCTCTTAGTATTCTAGAACAAGTAATTAAATTTGAATTATCTTTTCCTATAGTTTACTTACCTGAAAATAAAAAACTAGGTTTTCGGCAGCGTAAAAGAAAGTTAACCGAAATTTATTCTAAAAAGGCTAAGTCTGCAATTACAGATTTATGTAAAACAGGAAAAATTTTATCTGTACCTCGTTTTCAATATGAAAACAAAGGAAAAATGATCAGATTTTTATCTGCTGATTTCTCTTGGACAAGTGAACCAAGCCCTGAATGTGTAAAAATTTACATATCATACGATTTGAATGATTCATGCTGGGTGTTCACAGCAGGTATCAATGATAATTGTGAAGAAGAGCAATTCGTTATAGATATTAATCCATCTTATGGTCACGATGAATGGGTTCTGGGAACACATTCAGTTAAGCTTTGTGGTAAGGCTCTTGATATACACTTATATACATCTCTTTGGAAAGCTTTTGAAGAGAAGTTAACTGAAGCTACAGGAAAAGCGGATTTAGTGCAGTTATCTGGATATTATCAATACAATGCCCGAATTAGTGGAATAATAACCTTTCATGCTCAATTGAAGGTTAATTCACTTTGGCGGGTAATCCAATGTGTAGCGAGGTGTATTGGTACTGCTGCTCAACTTTCCGCTACAGAGCTTGCAGACCGATGGGGTGTGAAAGCAGAAGATGTTTTCTCCTATCTTCAGTCTCTACGAGCCATAGGTTACGAAGTTAGAAATCATAACACAAATCCACAAATTCCCAAAGGCGAGTATTTAATTCCTTACGCTTTTCCTACGCTAAATCCTAAAAGTGTGCAACTTCGCAAAAGTCTATAAACACATCATGAATGAGCTACACCTGAGAGTCTATATAAACAGAAGTGAGTTGGTTTTACCTGATGGAACAATTCAATACTTTCAAGAAGGAGGAATGAGTCAAGCTGCAAAGACACGGTACAAAAAAATAGCAGCAGAATTGTCTGGAGGTTACTTAGAGAGACAGATTTTGTTTTGCAGAGATTTTTCATCAAATCTTGATTTCTTGCCACTGATTCCAGCGCATAAACACCTTTTAGATAGACTTGTACAGTCAGTCACTAGCGAAGTTGGTAGAGCATTAGTGGGTTTATCAATTCTACAGTTGTGTGTTAAGGCAATTGAGGCAGAACAAAGTATTAGGTTACACAAGGGTAGTACGGCTACAAGAGACTTTTCTTGGTGTGATGGTATCTCTATGCGTTCTCTTGATAAGCAATACATTACACCTGTATTACGAAAATATGAACTATTAAGATTGAATGCAGATGGTTTCATGATGACACGGAGTCTAGCAGAAAATTATCCATATTCATCTGTATATAAAGCAAATATAAGAGGCGCACGTTCTGAATGGATAAGTCTTGTTGAGGCAATTGAGAAAGATGAAATAGTTTCTGAATTAGCACTACGCTATCTTCTTTCGCAACTACTCAATCAAGCAGATAACTTTAGAAGATTAGCTTCCCAGACTATTGATAATTTGGCTTCCTTTTTGGGAGCAACAATTATTGATAAAGGAATTTCATTAAGTTTTATACTACGTCATATTAATCAATCTGATTATGCCGCTCGTTTAATGGAGATAGCCATGCATAGCTTAATGCAGGCTATGCAACAATATCAAGTTTTTCCCAACAGTTTGCTAAAACCACTTTCGCAAATGCGTTCAGCCAATAAGAAGCATGGCAATATCGGTGATATTGAACTTTTAGAGGATAGGCAAATTGTGGAGGCTTGGGATGCTAAGTATGGTAAGTCATACTTGCGAGATGAGATTGAGGAGTTATCAGAAAAACTGGAAATACATCCCGCCGTTAAAAAGGCTGGTTTCGTTACAAGTATTGAAGCTGAACGCATTAATGAACTGGTGTCTAGATGTCATGAAATTGAAGAAATATTTGGAATATCCCTTGAAATACTGACTTTTGAGGAATGGGTAGAACTACAGTTTTCTCGTACATTAATAGAAGAGGTTGCAACTGAACAAGAACTTGCTTCTGCTTGGCTTATAACTTATACAGAATCTTTAGCACAGCAACGCAGGGACATTGCTCCAATTGACGAGCCATGTTATCAATGGCTGCTTAAACTAAACGAGACTCTGATAAGTCAATAGGTGAATGCCGCTCATATTCAAGAATTGGGTGAAGTGAAAATTGAACCAGGCGCTCATACTTATTTTATTAAGATTTTCACCTGTTCGAGTGTGCTATTCGCTTCAAAAGCTTTAATTTTACGCTATATCGCGTAGATTACCTTTTGAAGAATCCCTTGAGTTAAACATTTGCTAGATGCTACCTTCTACAAGGTGACACAGGATTTGGAGCGGTTTTTTAACCATGAAGCACAGACACAAAGTAGCTTATAGCTTAACATCGCTGATCGGTCTGAATTTAATATCTACCTTAGTTGCATTTGATTCCGTATACGCCACACCACCGAGAACCCCAGATAAAAGTGTCAACTGCGAGATTTTAGTTGTGGGTGGTGGACTATCTGGTGTCGCCACAGCTTACGAAGGGTTGCTAGCAGGACGAACGGTTTGTCTGACGGAAATTACTGACTGGCTGGGAGGACAAATTTCTTCTCAAGGGACATCTGCGTTAGACGAACGCCCAACTCAACGGACTCTCAAATTCTATTCTCGCGGCTACCTGGAATTGCGAAACCGGATTGGGCGCAAATATGGCAAACTTAACCCCGGTGATTGTTGGGTAAGTGAATCCTGCTTTCTTCCCCGCGATTCTCACGCCATTTTAACCCAAATGCTCAAAGATGCCGAGAAGCAGGGTAAGGGGAAGTTGCAATGGTTTCCCAACACCGTAATTAAGGATTTGGAAATTGCTGCTGATGGCAAAATAATTAATAGTGCGATCGCTATCCAACATCAACCACCCAAAGGCGCACCACCTCTCAATACCTACACTTTATCTCAAACTATTGAAGATTCTTATAGCTACGAAAACTCATCTCGGTTTACCAAAACTATTGTCCGTTTTCTTCCCAAGGTAGGGAAAGGGGATGCTCCTAAGTGGTACGTTGTAGATGCCAGCGAAACCGGAGAAATTATTGCACTAGCTGATGTCCCCTATAGATTGGGTATTGATGCCCGTTCCTACCTGGAACCCTCTGCTTCCAGCACCAACAACGATCCTTATTGCCCTCAAGGATTTACTTACACCTTTGCAATGGAGGCAACTAAGGAACCGCAACCACAGACGATGCCCCCATTTTATTCACAATATGCGCCATATTTTAGCTATGAATTAACGCGACTAGCTAACTTTGATTTAGTTTTCACCTATCGTCGCATTTTGAGTCCAAATAAAGGGAAACCAGCAAAATTCGGTGGTATAAGTTTTGATGCTCCTACACCAGGGGATATATCGATGCAAAACTGGACTTGGGGTAACGACTATCGTCCTGGAACAGCCCAAGATAACCTGATTTACAGTCGCCAACAGTTACAAAGCACTGGACAGTTAAACCCAGGGGGCTGGATGGGAGGACTGCGGACAGAAACCCTCCGCAAAGCTGAGGAAAATGCTATCTCTTTCTATTACTGGTTGGTAGCTGGGACTACAGATTCTCAACTGGGGGATGGTGTAAAGCAGCAGCAAAGCAATAACCGCTTTGTTTCGGGTTTAAATTCCCCGATGGGTACAGTGCATGGCTTATCAAAATATCCTTACATGCGTGAAGGACGGCGCATCATTGGCCGCCCGAGTTGGGGACAACCTGATGGCTTTGGTATTTGGGAAATTGATATTTCTCGCCGAGATTACACTGATGAATATTACTCCAAGACTCTGCCAGCAGATATGTATCGTAGGCTACGAGCAGCACTTGCAGGTTTGGAAGCTGTATCAGTAATTGATGGCAAAGTTTCACCAGAGAAGGCAATGCGACGGACTCGTTCTACCATCTTCCCCGATTCTGTGGGTATTGGTCACTACGCTATAGATTTCCATCCTTGCATGGTGAATAGTCCCCCAGAAGCCCCTGGTAATACAGAACGTCCAGGTGAAAGGCGTGGCGCTGGACAAGCTTATCCCTTCCAAATCGCTCTAAGGGCCATGATTCCCCAGAAAATTGATAATTTACTAGTAGGAGGCAAAAGCATTGCTACTAGTCATATTGCTGCTGCTGCCTATCGAGTCCATTCCTTTGAATGGTCATCTGGCGCGGCTGCGGGAACTGTTGCTAGTTTTGCCATCAAAAATGCGATCGCACCCTACCAACTAGTCGATGATTTACCCAAACAAGAGCCACAACTCGAAGCACTCAAAAGGCTTTTGCAACAAAATGGCAACCCCACCGCCTTCCCCGATACATCCATTTTTAACGAAAACTGGGATAATTGGCGGTAGATAGTCATTGGTCATTTGTCATTGGTCATTTGTGATTTAATTTTGCACAAATGACAATGCACTAAACTAGTGAGTTGTAGTTTTGTCAAATATTATTGACCAATTGTTTTATGTTTATGATAGTTTCAGCAGATGTTTTCGGGATGGCGACAGCACCAACTATAGCTCCTGAACGGTCTAGTCAAGTTATCCGTAAGACTTATCCCAATTACAAAGTGATTGTATTAAACGATGATTTTAATACATTCCAACATGTGTCTGAATGTTTGATGAAATATATTCCGGGAATGAGTGGCGATCGCGCGTGGGATCTAACTAATCAGGTACACTATGAAGGTCAAGCGATCGTTTGGGTCGGCCCTCAAGAACCTGCGGAACTCTATCACCAGCAGCTGCGCCGAGCAGGTTTGACAATGGCACCTCTAGAAGCAGCTTAATTATTATGGGCAAACCCACCGCAGATTCACTCCGGGCGACTTCACAAAAAGCTGCCAGACTAGTTTGGAATCACTCGACACACCTTTCTGGTCTTATCCCAATTTTAGAACGTCTTTGTCAGCAAGATGGCATCCAAACTGTAACGCCAGGAGTAATTAGCCGATCGAGAGGTCATTGCCCAAAAATGCAACTGCGTATCTCAGTACCAATTCGCGGCGGCTATAAAGTAATTGCCCGGCAGGGAAAAACGGTACAAGAGGTGTTTATTTTGACCCCTTTGGCACAATCAGAACTGGAAGCAGCATTAGCGATCGCAATGAGGTCTTAACCATCCCCAATGCCCAATGCCCAATGCCCAATTAGAATGTCTATTCTTCAACACGGTGGACTGCAAATTTGTGTAGTGGCAGACTAAGAATGCACGAAAAAGTTAAGAAATATGACAGAGCAGTAGTTATTTTCAAAGTCATAACTACAGATTCCCATTCGGGTAAAATTATTTTCTCTATGCCAAAAGCTACACAATAAACTAGCCAATAAGTAAAGCTCATTCTAAACAGAATCACCTCTGTTTCTTCCACATCACTTTTTTGTTGCTTGCTGTCCCACAGTAACACCAGTCCAAGAATGCAAGCTACAAAGGAAACAGCAACTACAAATTCGTGACAAAATATATTTAACGAATGCATTTGTGTTTATTCCCACATTTTTCGGTTAAAGATCAGTCTAAAGGAATATTCCTTGCAGAAATACAAATTATTTACAAACCTCAATAGAGGAATGCAGATTATGTAAACAAATGCAACAAAAATTGTTGTTTTGCAAATATAAATATTATTTAATAATTTTCTTAGAGTTTAAAATAATTTGTCCTATATTCCAGTAGGAATGGCTGAACAAAAAATATCCATTCTGGAGTTCAACAAGCGATCGCTATAGCGGTTCTCAGTTGAGT
>NZ_NOLI01000169.1:0-15439 GCF_002245975.1 Nostoc sp. 'Peltigera membranacea cyanobiont' 213
TATCCCCAGAGTGGCCCCCACCTTCCCCAATCCCCAATCTTATGTTAAGGACACCAGAACGCCCCCAGAAACCAGTTTGGCTTGTAATTATCCGGCTTTTGCGCTGGCATAAACCAGAAGGACGGTTAATTTTAATGATTCCTGCCCTTTGGGCTGTGTTTTTGGCAGCTTCAGGGAAACCACCTTTACCTCTGGTTGGTGTGATTATATTGGGTACTCTGGCCACGAGTGCGGCTGGGTGCGTTATCAATGATTTGTGGGATCGGGATATCGATCCAGAAGTAGAGAGAACGCGCGATCGCCCCCTGGCTTCTCGCGCCTTGTCTGTGAAAGTTGGGATTGTAGTTGCGATCGTATCCCTAGTATGTGCAGCTATCCTGGCCTTTTACCTTAACCCCCTGAGTTTCTGGTTATGTGTGGCAGCAGTGCCCGTAATTGTTCTTTATCCAGGCGCAAAGCGGGTGTTTCCTGTACCGCAACTCGTGCTTTCAATCGCTTGGGGTTTTGGGGTATTGATTAGCTGGAGTGCAGTTACCCAAACTATCTCCCAACCAACTTGGTTACTTTGGGGCGCAACCGTACTGTGGACACTTGGATTTGATACAGTTTACGCCATGAGCGACAAGGAAGACGATCGCCGCATTGGTGTTAATTCTAGTGCCCTATTTTTTGGGAATTATGCCCCTGTCGCTATTGGAATTTTCTTTGCTGGCACAACTTTGTTATTGTCTTGGTTAGGTGTCCTCATACATCTGCGCTTTGCCTTCTGGATTAGCCTTGCAGTTGCAACTATCGGATGGGTTTGGCAGTCTCTGCGATTAAGACAGCAAGACTTACCTAATCCTGTTTATGGTGAGATGTTTCGGCAAAACGTGTGGATTGGTTTTATCTTACTTGCTGGGATGATTGCTGGCTCTTTTTAATAAGTAAAAAGAGAATTATCATAGGAATATAAAAGAGGGTAAACCAGAAGCCTATTGGAATAATTGCCTAGACAGAGTAACCCGTAAACGCAACCATCAAATGAGAGATGGTATTAACAAAGCAGCAAAATTAATTATTGTCCACTGCCTAAGATACAACATTGGAACATTAGTAATTGGTTGGAATGAAGGTTTTAAGTCTAATGTAGCGAGAGTTAGACTTTGGGCGTTACCTAAGTTTACTCTGTCCGGAGAATCTCAGAGGCTTCAGCCCTGAGAGTGTCAAAATCGGCAATTCGACCATCGCCAGCAGATAATGTACAGGATCGTACTGATAGCGATCGTTACCCAAAAGCACTTCTTTACTGCCCTGGGCGATTACACAAAAGGCTGGGACATAAACAGCATGACAGGCTGATCTAGGCGAGGAGAATCGATGAAGATACAAGCCCTTGAGCGGCTCGATCGTCCCATCAGCGCGAATCGCCTGGGAGATACGCTGGGCCAATTCGTCTCGGTTGGCTTGCACTCTATCTGCCTCGCGCTTTACCTGCCGATCGTTCATTAAATCCATATTGGACTTTTCTTTCGTTTTAGTAGCATTTATTTCTAAGTTTGCAGAATTGTACAACTATCTTAGACGATCGTTCTATTGCTTGTTCTTGAGGATTCTTAGAATGAGACTAAAGCAATGAAAGCGATTCCGGCTGATTGTAAGCATTCTGGATTTTTGGAGAAAACGCTGTTTTGATTGGGCAAGAGATGTACTTACTGGCAACCATGCAGGGTATCAAGGCTAATCTTGCTTCTTAAAAAATCCCATCCCTACTGATAGAGGAAGCGATCGCTACTCCATCTGTACGATTGGGATACTAACCGTGCAGGACATCAAGTAAAGGAATAAAGACATGGACATCAAACGAAGTGGCTCACAGCCTTCCGCCAAAGGGCCTGACGAGTATTTTAGCGGTACTGTCCGCATTGACCCCCTGTTCGAGGCACACGATCCAGCACGCACGTCTGGTGCCAGTGTCACCTTCGAGCCAGGCGCTCGGACAGCATGGCACACCCACCCCTTAGGACAGACCCTAATCGTGACGGCGGGCTACGGACTTGTACAGCGATGGGGCGGTCCTATTGAAGAAATTCGTTCGGGGGACGCGATCTGGTTTGAGCCGGGTGAGAAACATTGGCACGGTGCCACGCCAACCACAGCGATGACACACATCGCCATTCAGGAATGGCTCGATGGTAAGCCTGTGGACTGGCTGGAGCATGTCAGCAATGAGCAGTATGGAGGAAAATCTTAGTGCTTTTGAGATAGTTTTCCATCAAGGGGAAAAACTGCCAGCAGAGAATGCTGATTTTGGCTCTCGCCTTAGTGATGTCCCTGAGTTACTCAGCCTGCCGTGCCGACAACAGTATGACTAGCAGTGCCTCGTCGAAGATGCCAACTGAAATATCAACCAAGCAGGCAGAGAGTATGAAGATAAACATCAAGGTGAAAGATAAAGTTGTTACAGCCACTTTGATCGATAGCAAAACCACTCAGGATTTTATTTCTCTGCTGCCATTAACGCTGACCTTAGAAGATTACGCGAGAACCGAAAAAATCAGTTATCTGCCAAAAAGATTATCTACAAAAGATGCACCCCCAGGCAGCGATCCTGCTGTTGGAGATATTGCTTATTACTCTCCCTGGGGGAATTTGGCGATGTATTACAGCGATTCTGGATACGCCAACGGACTCGTTATCCTCGGAAAAATAGATGGTGGCATTGAGGCATTTAATGTCCCTGGCTCTGTAAAAGTGACAATCGAGCTTGTTCAATCGCAATAAAGAGGGTCAATCAATTTTGGATTTTAGATTTTAGATTGACCCCAAGCTATCAAGTCATTGCCTCTGTCAAGTAATTTTAGATTTTAGATTTTAGATTTATTCTCGCGTTTAAATTCGCTTGCTCTCAGACCTTTTTAAATTTTGAATCTTCAATTCAAAATCCAAAATTTTAAATCTAAAATTCGGCGATCTACCTGTACATTGCCCTTCAGGAGGCGATCGACGGTAAGCCAGTGGACTGGCTGGAAAAGGTCAGTGACAAGCAATACCAGACATCAAACGTAAATCAATAGGAGTATCTATATAAAAAGGAAGACGCACTCCGCCTCGGTGCGGATGAAGTGGTCGTCTCTCGCAATGCTGACGAGATGCAGAAACACGCTGGCAGCTTCGATTTCATCCTCTACACCGTTTCTGCTAACCATGACATCAATGCCTATCTCAACCTGCTGGGGCGCGACGTCAAACGGTGCAGTGAAGTTCATCGCCAACCGTGATGCCGTTGCAGTGAGTGGAGATCCCGCCAGACACAACACCCATCGCGGCTGGAGATTGCGCGACGTTTTGGTGCAACGGATGTTGTCAGCAGTCGAGGTGAAGAAGCGATCGCGGCGGTGAAAGAGATGACCCAAGGTGGTGCAGAGTCAGTACTTGAGTGTGTTGGCAGTGAACCTGAATGGCAAAAGCGATCGGCATTGCGCGTCCTGGTGGAGCGATCGGGTATGTTGGCGTGCCGCCCGGTTTATGCTGAAAGAGTTAAAATCTGCTCGACTACCTGAGAATTAACATCTTTGTATTCGCCCAAAGCTACAGTACCGCGCTTTTCAAAACGCTCAATAATTACAGGAATGGTATCAAGTCCAACACCATAATCAGATAAGCGGGTGCGTACACCAACAGACTCGAAGAAATGGCGAGTTTTAGCGATCGCTTCAGTAACCCGTTCTTCCTCACTGCCATCGACAATTCCCCAAACTCGCTGGGCATATTGTAGGAGTTTTTGCCATTTGCGATCGCGTTTAATTGTTAGGGTGCTGGGTAGCACAATAGCCAAAGTTTGAGCATGATCCAAACCATGCAGTGCTGTTAATTCATGCCCAATCATGTGAGTTGCCCAATCTTGGGGTACTCCTACACCAATTAACCCATTAAGTGCCAATGTCGCAGACCACATCACATTAGCCCGTGCATCATAGTCTTGGGGATTGGCTAAAGTTTTTGGCCCCTCCTCAATCAGCGTTTTTAAGATTGATTCAGCCATCTGGTCTTGTAGTGGCGCATTGACCGGATAAGTCAAATACTGTTCCATCACATGGGTATAAGCATCAACAATTCCATTACTAATTTGCCGTACAGGTAGGGAAAAAGTCGATTCTGGGTCGAGAACAGAAAAACGAGGAAACACCAAAGGACTGCTGAAAGGTAATTTTTCTTGGGTTTCCCACTTCGTGACAACCGAATTAGTATTCATCTCCGAACCGGTTGCAGGTAAAGTCAAAACTGTACCGAAGGGCACAGCAGCCTTTACAGGTGCATTCTTGGCAAGGATATCCCAAGGATCGCCCACAAAGGGAACCGCAGCAGCAATAAACTTAGTGCCATCCAAAACGGAACCACCACCGACAGCAAGGAGAAAGTCTATTCCCTCATTCCGTACTATTTCAACCGCTTTCAAGAGGGTTTCTAGGTGAGGATTGGGTTCGATTCCACCAAACTCAAATACATTCCGTCCAGACAATGCAGACTTCACCTGGTCATAAACACCGTTAGTTTTGATGCTACCGCCACCGTAGGTAATGAGAATTTTGGCATCAGCAGGAATTTCAGTAGCAATATTGGCGATTTGACCTTTGCCAAACAGGATTTTGACTGGGTTGTAAAAAACAAAATTTTTCATGAGTGATTAGACCAAGGAATCGGATTTGACTTTGAGTATTGTAATCAGTTTTATGGCGTTGACTAATTGCAGTCAGAATCCAGATTTAGAGACGTAATATATCTTTTCTATAATGATTTTGAATTATCCAGATGGTGAATTATCCTTGTTTTTATTAACTTAGAGGTAATTTTTTTAACAGCCATCCCTAAGAAGTTTAACCTGCTACAGTGTATTATCCAGAGAATATAACGATATACAAAGCGAATACGCTAGACGTTTGATCGTGTTTGCAAGTAAAATACGGTAAGGCGATGCGCTTACCGGCTTTTATATGTAAAACTGCAAAAAAACCAATTAGAAGTTGAGTTGAGCAAAACAACTAACCCATAAGCAGTTATCAAAGTCTGTTTCGGCTCAATGACAGTTGTCATGCTTCCAAAAACTTCCAAACAGGTTTTGAGTTATCCAGGAATCCTCTGCCCTAACTTCTAGCTGGATAACCCTTGTGTCACTCATCCTTTGAGAAACACAATCAATAACTTGCCATGACTAGCTCTGTCTACCACTGGGCTGTAATTCGGCTGAGTTGTTGTTATCTAGCAGTGAAGCTCTAGCTGACTTTCTGAAATCCCCAAAGAGTATGCACTATTTATTACTACCGTTCTTAAGCTTCTTTGTTGGCATCATCGTTGGTTTGACGGGAATTGGTGGAGCCTCTCTGATTACCCCAATGTTGATTTTTGTTTTTCAGGTTCCGCCTTCCATCGCAGTGAGTTCTGATGTTGTGGCTGCCACATTGATGAAAATTGTTGGTAGCGTCAAGCATTGGGAACAGAAAACTCTGGACACAGAAGTTGTCAAATGGCTGGCATTCGGGAGTGTTCCAGGCTCACTGTTTGGGGTGGGAATTTTACACTTTCTTAAAAGTACAGGTGACTATAACCTAGATAACATCTTGCTGCGTTTGCTTGGCGTGATGATTTTGCTAGTCACAGCCTTAGCACTAGTACAATTGTTGTTATTGACTTTTTTCCCCACATTTAATTTACCCGAACTGCCAAAGTTAGACTTAGAAACTAACTTCGGCCGCTTTCTAACAATCAGTTTGGGAGCAATTTTAGGCTGTTTCGTCGGTCTAACAAGTGTATCATCAGGTTCAATGTTTGCCCTACTACTGATTGGGTTTTTCCGCCTTGATGCCCGAAAGTTAGTGGGTACTGATATTTCCCACGCAGCAATTTTACTACTGTTTACAGCCCTTGGTCATCTCAGTCTGGGAACAGTTGATTGGAGTTTGGTAATACCTATCTGGCTAGGTTCTGTGCCAGGAGTGTTACTAGGTGCTAAAATCTGCCAAGTCGCTCCCCAGCGCCCACTACGGTTTATAATTTACGCCATCTTGATGATGGTGAGTTGGAAATTAGTTCATCAGGTTTGACACTCTCAGAGGATGTTTGAAAAGTTCTTACTAGGCGCTAAAATCTGCCAATCGTTGGTCACTGACTTTCGTACTGTTAATCTAATCAGTTTTTGAAACTGGGTTTAACATAAAGTTTTACTTCTACCATTTTCCTAATCAATAAAGGTCATAATCGAATTGAAAAACGTAGAGTTAGTGTTTGTCACTTTCTCTTTGTTTACCCTCTCTTACAATTCACCTTCTGCGGGTGCGCTGGGAAAATAAAATATTAGATTGAACGCACAGAAAACGGTTATTAACCTGACAATCACTTTTCCCAGCAATATGAGCTGTTTATTTCCGCCAACCTTTACTAGTAGGTGTTTCTATAGTTTTTAAATATTCTTAAATTTTTATTGAACTTGTCAGAAATTTATTTAAAAAGCCATTGATAAATTTGTCACTTAGCCTTATTGTACTTTTATACTCTTTAATCCTTTTGCCAAAGAATAAAATCATAATTCTTATTCCATAAGACTTTTTACCAAAAAAACATGATGAACAGCATTGTGTTAGAAAATCAATGCTTCAACTTTTTTCTTAATATAACGTTTAAAAGTTAGCTTCGATTTTTAGTTGGCGAAAGTGATGCAAGAGGGTTAAGGTAGTCGGATTTAAAACTATTAACAATTGCAACTGTGGTAAAAACTAATAATTCTGCCAGCGCGTCTGTTGCACAGAAGGATGATTATCCAGGACGTGCCTACTTTATTCGGCATGGTGAAAGCACCAGTAACGAACGCAACATTTTTGCAGGAGTACTGGATGTTGACCTCACCGCATTTGGTAGGTTACAGGCACGCCGTGCAGGTGCTGACATTAAGAAAAAAGGCATCAAGTTTGACGCTGTATATGTCTCTCACATGAGACGGGCGCGGCAAACTTGTGAAATTGCCCTTGCTGAAAGTCAGGCGCTGAAGTCACCCGATATTCCTGTTGAGATTGACCATCGGATTAGCGAGAAATCCTTTGGCATTTTTGCAGGTCGTAACCTAAATCTACTTCGTCTTGCCCTTGGCTACGAAGGTTTCGAGGAAATGTTGCATTCCCATAACGAAGCACCTCCGGCTGGTGAGAAGATTGCCCAAGTTTACGGACGCGCGGCTTCTTTCTATAACGAGCGGATTGTACCGCACTTGGAACGCGGTGAAACTGTTTTAGTAGTATGCCACCAATATGTATTGGAGCCTTTAGCACTTTATTTAAGCGATTTACCACCGACAGCTTATGAACACCTGAAACTTCCTAATGGTAAAGCTCTCAGTGGTGAAGAGCTAATCAAGTTTCGCGACAAAGAATCTGGCGGTGCAGCTTCGGTGCGTAAACAGATCAACGATCTGTCAATTATGTGGGCAATTTTGCTCTATGCGCCTGCATTCTTACTGGGATGCTTGGTTAGGGCAATCACCGCCTCTTCAGTTGGAATTCCCTCAGAACTATTTCGAGCAGTAATCGTTGCCTGTCTGGCGGCTTCAACGTTTTATACTTACCTGGACATTGACTTTGCAGCGAGTAAACGCAAAGTAACTTCAACAGTGAAGTATATAGTCTACGCCTGGATGTTGGTAAGATGGGTAGTTGGGCTACTTTTAATATTTTCTGGAATCTTGTATCAAAATCCGGGAGATTTGTACAAAGTGATGTGGGTGCTTTTTTTGATGGTTCCACCCGCCCTGACTTCCCCAGTTTTATCAGTACTCTGGGGCGGTAATCTTTATCCCTCGGCTATCTTATCAAGGACGTTATCAATCATCGCTCCAGTGGCACTGATTGTGACATTTGGCTTGGCAAAACAATTACCAATTAACAGTTCAAGCCTGATATTTTTCGGTGTGATTCTAATTGTTGGTTTAGCAATACCGGGAGCTTTAGCCCAAGTGTGGCGTGACAAATCTCCTGTTGAATCAAATCACCACAGTAAGAACTGGAAATTTATTGGAGTGCTTGCTGTCGCATTAATGGCTTTGGCAACTGGGTTTCAGTTTACACCATCAACATTCCTGGGCGATTTATTTTTCTCAACAGATGCAACGCGATCGCTAGCTTGTTTGCAACAACTGGCAGTAGCAACATTAGTCTTTATCTTAATGCGTGTCTTTGCCGTATTAACTTCAGTGTTTACAAAAGATAAGCTGATCAAGGCAGAAGCTAGAGATGCTTATATCCTGCTTGTTAATCCAAACTTTTTCCTTTGGGCTGCTCTTTTCCTCGGAGTTAGTTCAACTGCAAATCCCGACGCCGTAAAATATGCAATTTTTTGGGCAGCACTAGGATTCTTTTGTATACCACTCGTCGAGCAGATATTGTTTATGAATTCATTTGGTAATGAATTATTGCGAGAAACACTGCGTTCTTCGAGAATGGCAACAGAAGATGTGAGAAAATTATTCCATGAATTGGATACAGATGGCAGCAATGCACTCGATAGAGCCGAGATTATGGAGCTTTTAGGCCAAATAGAAGATATGACAACAGGCGAACGTAGCTCTGAAGATGTCAGGAGGTACGTAACTGATTATCTTTTCGCCACTCTTGACTCCGATAAAAATGGCACGGTTGATTTAGCAGAATTAGAAGAGTATGTATCAACCTATGGGTTGGTTGCTAACCTTAACGTTGTCTCTGCTGCTGCATCCCCGGTAGAAAGATAATTAATTATTGATTGCTAAATCACTAGATTTAACTGACAAAGACTTTTCACGATATCTGGAAAACCTCTCTCTAAATCTCTCTCCTACAAGGAGAGAGACTTTGAATTTTTCCCCTTCCCGTTTCTAGGGGGTTAGGTCAATCGTTAGCTTTTCCACATGACGTGAAAAGTCAGTTGCTTCTATAGGACTCCGATTTGATTTCTGAAAACATACTGAGACTGAAAAGCCCGTTTTATCAGGGTTTTCTCTGAAATCTTGTTCAAAAATCATATATGAGTCTTATATCATAAAAAGTATTTCGTACCGCAATCAACATGATTTTTCTAACATAAATTTGGAGAAGGTAAATTTTTACCTGCTAAATCGAGAATAAAAAGCCTTGGTTAAAGTATTTGTAAATTAGGAAAAAATAAATATGAAATTAGACAAGTTTGTATTAGCACAAAATATGGCTTTCCTGATATCTATTCCACCGGAAAGCAATCTAGCTAAATTACTGGCTTTTTGCCTGACTACAAAGGCTGGGAAAAATACTCCAGGAACAAAAATATTGGAAATGACTTATGACCTAATAGAAAATCCATCTAAGTTGCCTTATTGGACTCAAGACATTATGGGACAGGATTTAGATTACACTACTGAAGAGTGGAAAGCACTGGCAAATATGGGTATTAAGGATGCTAATGATTTTATGGCTACTTTATGGCAGGAATTAGAAAATTTGAGTTTGTAAAGGAAAAAAGTATGTCTTTAAATGTTGAACTTTTAGAGCAAAGCTTTGAAAAAGTTAAACCACGTGCTGATGAATTTGCAGCCAGTTTCTACAATAATCTTTTTCAAGCTCACCCAGAAATGAAACCACTGTTTGCTAAAACAGATATGAAAAACCAAGAGAAAAAACTATTAAGCTCTCTGGTTTTGGTAGTAGAAAATCTCCGTAACCCAGAAGCTTTAGAACCAGTTCTCAAGGCTCTAGGAGCTAGACACGTCGGCTATGGAGCTATTCCCAAATATTATGGACTAGTTGTAGAAGCACTACTGGTAACGTTGGAGCAATATCTCCAGCAATATTGGACTCCTGAAGTCAAAAAAGCTTGGCTAGATGCTTTTAGAGCTATTACTGGGTTGATGTTAAAAGGCGCGGGAGAAGAATCTTCACCAAAACCTGTCCAATCTGAAAAAAAGACTGAAACTTTAGCAAAACCTGCAATATTAAAAACCGAAATACAAAAAGAATATCAGCTATTTAAATCCACAGCAGAACCAGAGAAAAAATCTCTGATATCAGTTCAGTTAGATGGTGAAGTTTTAAAAGAAATTATCAATGATTTTACCGTTAATTATCAGCAGTTTCAGACAAAAATATCAGAACAGCCATTAAGTGAAGTCCTCAAACAAATTCCCAAGAAACTTATTGATACTTTCTGGATAGCACCAACATGGTTAGTCTCTATAGTTTCAGTAGTCATTTTTACCGTGGTTGTTGTAATTGTCGATGATAATTCGCCGCTGGCAAAGGCTTTGGGTGCTGCTGACACTATCAGTTTGGTAGTGGCGCTAGTTCTATTCATTAAAGAAGCTCCAGATCGCAGAAAACAATTTCATTATCAAGCCTGGAGTACGATTGATGCAGCACACGGTGTGAAAGTTAGTTATGCCAGAATTTTGGCGCTGCAAGATTTGAATAAGGATGGTGTTTCTTTAAGAGGTTTGGATGCTCCTGGTGCGGAGTTAGTAGATATTAATCTCTCCCATGCCAATCTCAGTAAAGCTAATTTAATGGAAAGCGATTTTACTAATGCCAATCTCAGCTATGCTAATTTAGATAATGCCAATCTCAGTGAGATTAAACTTAGTGGTGCAAATTTAAGTTATGCAAAACTGGGTTTTTCTCGATTGAATCAGGCTAATCTTAGTAGTGCAAATTTGAGTGGCGCTAATTTGATTTGTGCAGATTTGAGTCATACCAATCTGAGTGGTGCAGATTTGAGAGATGCTAGTTTGAGTGGTGCTAATTTTGAAGGAGCTTATCTAACTGGTGCTAATCTCAAGAATGCTAAAGTCAGCGACTCTGAACTGAGTAATGCTTTCCTGGAAGGTGCGATTATGCCTAATGGCTCACGATATAAATCTTCACTTAGCGATCGCTAAAGTTACAATTGGCAGAAATATCTTCTAGATATCTTGCATAAATATTTTTTTGTCTAACGCATAGACACAAAGTGGCTTCTCGTAGATTAGACGCAAAGAATATCTCAAAAATTAGGACTTTTGCAAAAGGTCTATTAAACAATCGACCGCTCCAACAACTAGACTAAAATTCTTTTAGCATCACATGAGGGTTTGCCGGTTCTGGCATCTTACACGCCAAAAACAGCCGCAGTCCGTTACCTACAGTACTACTACACCGCCGCAAACCCCAACCCGATTGGCAAGAAACTTCTCCTTAACGAACCAGGCGACACCAGTTCCTACAGCCGCGTTCACGCCCGCTACCAACCTATTTTTCACAATATATTTGAAAAATACGGTTACTATTCAACATTGATTAACTTTTTATCCAAGGTAGTAGAGTGAATGTACCTCGCTCATACATAATGAATAAACCCAAGCCAATTAACACAAAAGGTACAGCAGCTTGACCGTAGCGACTTAGAATATTAGCAATGGTAGGTTGACGGCTTAAAAAATAAGCGATCGCACACCAAACCCCTACCATGACAAAAAATATACCTAAAATTACCCCCAAGCTAGCAAGGTCGTGACCAGCGAACAAGGGAATATATATACTAATATTGTCACCACCATTTGCGATCGTTACTGCTGCTACTTTATAGGTTTGGGGGTGCAAAACACTCAAAATAAAAGCCAATACCGGGTTAGTAGGTGCAGACTGACTAAAATCACTACTGACTGTCTGAACTGTTGCAGTTTCTTCTTTTCTAGATAGTAATTGCTGAAGACCAATTACTATTGGTAGCAATCCTAGCAATCCCATCCATTCTCGCTGTACGACCAATCCACCAAAAAATCCTGGTAAACTAGCGATGATAATGGCTGTAAAACCCAGATATTGACCGAGTAAGATATGCCGCCGCCGAAAATTAACATCTACCTGTGAAAAAAATATTAACAAGATAATGATGTCATCTATGTTAGTGGCGATGAAGGCAATTATCCCTTCACTGAAGACTGTCCCTAACTTACTCATGCTGGATTTTTAGAACCTACGATTTACCACCATACCAAATTCACTAATTCGTAATTCGTAATTCGTGATTCGTAATGACGCTCGTTTCTCGCTACCGCTACGCTAACGTAATTCGTAATTATTGACGAAATACTCGCGCGTCATTATCAATCACGAATTATTTTAACCTTCTGGTACAACTTAGATTTAAAATGACACAGTAATTATTACTGACTCTTGAATTCTTCTTTATCTTAAAATATGAACGAGTTAGTTACTGCAATTACTACAGGGTTAATTGCATTCATTGCCACTAACATTGATGATATTGTCATTTTATTGTTGTTTTTTTCTCGAATAAATGCTAACTTTCGCCCCCGGCATATAGTTGCTGGACAGTTTTTAGGTTTTACGGTTCTGTTAATTCTTAGTCTTCCTGGTTTATTTGGTGGGTTAGTTTTATCCAAAAACTGGATTGGATTACTTGGTTTACTACCAATGTCAATAGGTATCAGTAGCTTAGTGAATCGGGAAGAAGATTCATCAAAAGAAGTTGTAGCTGTCACAGAAGAAACTGAAAAATCAACAATTACTAGCTTTTTTTCTCCCCAAGCTTATAGTGTGGCAGCTGTTACCATTGCCAATGGTAGCGATAATATTAGTGTTTATGTGCCTTTATTTGCTAGCAGCAACTTAGAGAGTTTTGTGGTAATTATCGGATTATTTTTTCTGTTATTAGGAATTTGGTGTTATGTAGCATACAAATTAACTAATTACAGAGTAATAGCTAATGTATTGACTCGCTATATTAATAATCTTGTGCCTTTTATTCTTATAGGATTAGGCGCTTTTATTGTATTAGAAAGTCAAGCTTTGAGCTTGATAAAGCTAGGTGCTAGTTGTTTATGTTTAATGATTTTGGTGAAAAATAATGAAAGTGCTGATGAAATTGGCGAAAATTCTAGTAGATAACCAAGCTAATTTTAGATTTTGATTTGGATGAAAAATCTCAAATACAAAATCTAAAATTGTTATGCTGAATCAAACTTTACTCAACCACTCATTCTCTTCTGGGTCTTTGAATAGTGAGGTGCTGAGATAGCGTTCGCCGAAGCTAGGCTGGATCATGACGATTAGCCGTCCTGCATTTTCTGGCCGTTGTGCTACTTGAATAGCTGCATATAAAGCAGCACCAGTAGAAATCCCCGATAATAATCCTTCTTCTTTTGCTAGGCGACGGCTGTAAGCGATCGCTTGCTCATCTGCTACCTGAATTACTTCATCCACCACATCTGGACGGTAAATTGCTGGGACAAATCCCGCGCCGATACCCTGAATTTTGTGAGGGCCTGATTTACCACCTGTTAATACTGGACTGTTGCTTGGTTCAACTGCGATCGCTTGAAAACTTGGCTTCCGTCCTTTAATAACTTCTGCAACTCCTGTAATCGTCCCACCAGTACCCACTCCCGCCACCAGAATATCCACCTCTCCATCGGTATCATTCCAGATTTCTTCTGCGGTGGTTTCGGCGTGAACTTTTGGGTTAGCAGGGTTACGGAACTGCTGCAACATATAAGCATTGGGCGTTTGAGCTACAATCTGCTCTGCATGAGCGATCGCTCCTCGCATCCCTTCTACCCCTGGCGTTAACTCTACTTGAGCGCCATAAGCTTTGAGCATCAATCGTCTTTCGTGGCTCATTGTGTCAGGCATCGTTAGAATGAGATGGTACCCCTTAGCGGCCGCCACCATCGCTAACGCAATTCCTGTATTTCCAGAAGTTGGCTCTACTAAAACAGTTTTTCCGGGGTGAATCAAGCCTGCTTCTTCCGCCGCTTCCACCATACTCGCGCCAATCCGATCTTTCACAGAAGATGCTGGATTCATGCTTTCTAGCTTCACCACAATCCGAGCAACCGCTCCTGAAGCTTGGGGAATTTTGTTTAATTGAACTAAAGGAGTCCGTCCGATTAACTCTGTGATATCTTTCGCTATCCGCATGTTACTACTCCGTCGTGTCTAAATATAATACATCGGGCTTTGCTGGGCGCGAGTTTCTCTTTCCTCGCACAAGTCTTGGAGTGTATACCTACCTAACACTTCAATTGAAGCAGCGTTAGCTTGCTCCCAAACTTCATAAACCAGAGTCTTTTCTAGAGTCTGAGAGTCAGAAGTATCTTTCTCTTTCCGCTCGCCTTCGACTAAAGTGACAACTTCTAGCAGTGTAATCTGCCAAGGTTCACGAGCTAAAACAAAACCTCCTTTAGAGCCGCGTTGACTCTGCACCACACCAGCCCGCCGGAGGTTGGTCAAAATTTGTTCCAGATAGCGTTCAGGTATGGGTTGTTTGGTAGCGATCTCGCTCATGGTTAGAGGAAGTTTTTTTCCGTGGTGGCTTGCCAGCTCTAAGAGGGCCAGCAGCGCGTATTCCACTTTGGAAGACAAATCCAAGAGAGCGTAGTTTTGGCTATTCAAGACTGTACTCAACATACTACGGTGAATTGGGGGGCTTATCGCAGTTTATGCGAAATTAATTTTTTCAAAGTGGGGAATGTGATAGCATCCCATTTACTACTCACAAAATCACTATATCCTATCGACTTACCGTAGATTGTGAACTTACATAATTCCCATAAATGACTCGATCTTTTTGTGGGAATTATCCTGAGTTTCTGTTTTCCGAGCCTCATTTACCAGCGAAAATTCCAACAGAGTATGCTACTAACTGATTTGCGAACCATTTTTGAGCGTGACCCAGCAGCGCGTAACTGGCTAGAAGTATTGTTTTGTTATCCTGGACTCCAAGCCCTAGTGTTTCATAGATTGGCACACTGGCTGCATAAAATTGGAATTCCCTTTATACCTCGATTCATTTCTCATATTAGTCGGTTTTTAACTGGGATTGAAATCCATCCTGGGGCATTAATCGGCCAGGGAGTGTTTATTGACCACGGGATGGGAGTTGTGATTGGTGAAACTGCGATCGTGGGCGATGGTGCCCTAATTTATCAGGGTGTCACCCTTGGCGGGACTGGGAAAGAAAGCGGCAAACGCCATCCAACTTTAGGCTCTCATGTAGTTGTGGGAGCGGGTGCAAAGGTATTAGGAAATATTCAAATTGGCGATCGCGTCCGCATTGGAGCCGGTTCCGTGGTGCTGCGAGATGTACCCAGTAACACTACGGTAGTTGGGATTCCAGGGCGCGTGACTCGTCAGAACAACTTGTCTACCAATGTTCTGGATCATGATAAAGTCCGCGACGTAGAAGCTGAAGTCATCCGTGCTTTATTTGAACGCGTTAAGGCTCTAGAGAAACAATTCGAGGAGTTGCAAGATCAATCAACTTTGTCCCCAACTGAGCTTGGCGACGAACAAACCTACAACCCTAAGAGCAATAAGTCTGATGGGATGATTGAAGATTTTCTTGATGGTGCAGGAATTTAATTTTGGGGATTGGGGATTGGGGATTGGGGATTGGGTATTGGGTATTGGGG
>NZ_NOLI01000017.1:0-86275 GCF_002245975.1 Nostoc sp. 'Peltigera membranacea cyanobiont' 213
GGATTGGGGACTGGGCATTGGGCATTGGGGGAGAGAATAACAAATAACAAATGACTAATGACCAATGACAAATGACAATTAAACTTGTTCGCTACTGAGATGAGCGATCGCTTGTTTAATCCAATCTTCGACGTATGCATCTTTGGGTAAGCCGATATCTTCACTCACTACATGCAGGGCGTGACTGACTTCATGGGCAGTATATCCCAAGGCGAAGAGGGTCATTTGTACCTCTTCGAGAATTCCTGGTGCTGGCCCGCCTGTGGCGACGAAGAAACCGGCTGATTTGCGCCACTCGACCAATTTGCTTTTCAGTTCCAAACAGATGCGTTCTGCGATTTTTTTACCGACACCGGGAGCCTGAATTAAGATTTGTGTATTGCCAGCGATAATTGCTTGGACTAAATCTGGTAGTTCCAGAGTGTCCAAGAGGGCGATCGCTAAAGCTGCACCAATCCCTGTGACAGTCAGCAAGTGGCGAAATAAATCGCGTTCAGATGGCGAAGCAAAGCCATATAAAAAGGGCACTTCTTCCCGAATTTGGAAATGGGTAAAAATTTGCGCTACTCCTCCCGACTCTGGTAACTGGTTTGCTAGCCGTTGGGGAACTTGCAAATCATACCCCAAGCCATTCACTTCCAGAGTCAGAATCACGCGATTAGCGCCAATTGTTTGGATACCAGCGACTATACCTTTTAGATAACTAATCATTACAAGAGACCAAAATAATTTAAGCCTTCAATAATTCCACCTGCACAAAAACATGAAGCCAGGTAGCGGTAGTCAGAGGGATGCTCATTGTGCCATTGGAGTAACTCTTTTCGGGCATTCCCGACAATGATTCCCCGTTCGTTGCCTACAGCAAATAAAGCAATATCATTACCCGAATCACCACAGACAACTGTTTGTTCTGCTGCAAATTTCCACTTCTGGCGTAAAAACTGCATTGCCTGACCTTTATCGCTGCTATGGGGTACAATGTCAAGGTCTATTCCGCTACTGTAGATTAACTTTACATTTAATTTAGATTTCTGCAACTCTGCTTCAAGTTGTGGTAGAACATTCGCAGATACTTCCTGTTCTAGAAAAAAACTCACTTTGAAGGGACGCTGTTCTGAATCTGGTTGCCGAACTAACTCACGGTATTTTCGGGTAATAGATAATACGGTTTCTCGTTCCCATCCTGGAGAGAGAATTTCTGACCAATCTGAGTCTGGTGTATCATTCGCATCAAGGTAAATTTCTGTACCCACGGAGAGGACGAGGGCATCTGGTTGCAAAAGATTTTTTTGAGCTTGGAGTTCTTTGTAAAGTACAGGCGATCGCCCGGTAGAATAAACAATTTTAGTGCCGTATTCTTGGCGATGTTGACTCAGTAATTTATTTAGTTCTGGTAAAGCGCTGTCATCGCCCACAGTCCGATATACGAGGGTATCATCTAGGTCGGTTACAAAAAGAAATGGTTTCATGATTAAAGCTCTTGCAAAATTTCGTTATTCTACCGCGTGAAGAGAATTTTGCAAGAAGTTTACTAAAAATAAAATAAGTTTAAACTTGCGTTTACTGATAACCTAGAAATAATTTTTCATATTGCTTGATTGTAGGTGCGATCGCAATTGGAAATGCTACTCTAACTTCCTAACGATCAATCCAAGCTCCAAGCCTCTCGCTCTTGTCCTTGAATCGACTGTACAGTTCCAAACCTTTCCTCAAGTTTCCGTGGTAAAGTGCCTATGCCAAAGATGTAAACGCAAGATTCTTCGGGTTGAAGTGTCAAAACACTAACTCTGGCTTCGTTATCTTGTAAACGCTCCATCAAAATAGATGCACAGATTTCAACATCTTCAGAAAGCTCATATACTTCCTTTGAAAAGGTGAATCTTTGCTCTAAACTGTTTGCAATTTGGTTAATAACATTCTGTTCAGGCAACGAATTTGTGAAGCGATAGATGTAGGTTCTACAGCACTTTCCATCTTCTAGCTGCTCTAACGGAGGGATGTTTCTCACCTTTATTTGACTTGCATCATATTTATTCATTTTGTCTCACCATTTTGTATATTGAGTTGAGGCTTTGCAAAACTAAATACTAATAATCCCTAATTTTGTTAGGTTTCGTTCCTCAACCCAGCCTACACATTATTATCAAGATATATAAAATAACACTACATCACCACATTTCGCTGCTTCTTGAAAAAACTTGACCAATGAGATGTAGTAATAAGTTAAATACTCTAGCTCATCGTCTCCACTTTTCCATATACCTGGATAAACATTTGCTACTGAAAGTGCTGAAGGATCGAATCGGGTTTGCAGATCAGCTTTGGAAATCTTGCTTAGTACCTTCGCGACTTCTTGCACTTCGTCAGGAGTTAGAAAGCGGGCTGGCCCGAAATCAAAATCTGGGTTTTTTATACTGTAAATTCTAGGCAGCAGTTTCTCGTTATTCATCATCATAATTGCAACCTTCTTCACAACTAGAAGGACTCTTACGTTTAACCATTAACCTCTCTGTGTTCTCTGCGCCTCTGCGGTTCGTTAATCTTTTATTTACATAACCAGCGATCGCTAACTTGCAGTTTCTCATACAAGCAATACATCCAAAACCTAAATAATTACCAAAATTTGTTACACAAGATGTTCTATAGGGAATTCTAAATTGACTAAAGAAACTCCCCGCAAAAGCTATGAGCGCAAAAGTAGATATAACTGTAACACTGGCAGGCTACCAAATTAGAGAGCAACTATATTCAGGTTCGCGCACACTCGTGTATCGCGCGGTCAGAGAAGCAGATAACCAAGCAGTTGTAATCAAGCTTTTAAAACGGGAGTACCCCACCTTCAGCGAACTAGTACAGTTTCGCAACCAATATTCTCTTGCCAAAAACTTAGATATTCCTGGGATTATTAAGCCCCACAGTCTAGAACCGTATCATAATGGTTATGCTTTGGTGATGGAAGATTTTGGTGGCATATCACTACGACAATTTACTAAAGAACAGCCACAAAACTTAGAGCAATTCCTGATTATAGCCCTACAACTGACAGATATTCTGCACCAGTTACATCAACAACGGGTGATTCATAAAGACATTAAACCCGCTAACATCCTAATTAACCCAGATACCAAGCTGTTAAAGCTGATAGACTTCAGCATCTCCTCCTTATTACCGAGAGAAACCACAGAAATTCAAAATCCTAATGTCCTGGAAGGGACTCTGGCTTATCTGTCACCAGAACAGACGGGACGGATGAATCGGGGGATTGACTATCGCAGTGATTTTTATTCATTGGGAGTAAGTTTCTTTGAGCTACTGACAGGAAAACTGCCTTTTGATTCTCAAGATCCGATGGAGTTAGTGCATTGTCATATTGCAAAACTTCCTCCTAATGTCTGCGATGTCAACTCTGAGATCCCTTTGGTTCTAGGAAATATTGTTCGCAAGCTGATGGCGAAAAATGCGGAAGACCGCTACCAGAGTGCGTTGGGACTAAAACATGATTTGCATCTGTGCAGAGAACAACTGAAAGAAATAGCTAAGATTGAGCATTTCTCCATTGGAGAGCGAGATATAAGCGATCGCTTTGCAATCCAAGAAAAACTCTATGGCAGGGAGCAAGAAGTTAAAATCTTACTAGAAGGATTCGAGCGGGTTGCCAATGGAGCCTCGGAGTTCATGCTAGTGGCGGGATTCTCCGGCATTGGTAAAACGGCGGTGGTGAATGAAGTACATAAGCCCATTGTCCGGCAACGAGGCTACTTTATCAAAGGCAAGTACGACCAGTTCAACCGCAACATTCCCCTCAGTGCCTTTGTCCAAGCCTTTCGCGACTTGATGGGGCAGTTATTAGGCGAAAGTGACACCCAGTTAAAAGAATGGAAGAACAGGATTCTGACAGCCTTGGGGGAAAATGCTCAAGTAATTATTGAGGTAATTCCTGAGTTAGAGCAGATTATTGGACAACAATCCCCAGTAGTGGAACTCTCAGGTAGTGCTTCCCAGAACCGTTTTAATCTGTTGTTCCAAAAATTTATTCAAGTATTCACCACAGTTACACATCCCTTAGTGATGTTTTTGGATGATTTACAGTGGGCAGATTCAGCATCACTGAACTTGATTCAGGTGTCGATCGGCCAGCGAGAAAGCGGCTATATGTTATTGATTGGTGCATATCGTGATAATGAGGTGTCGCTGGCTCATCCCTTGATATTGACGTTAGAAGAAATCAAGAAAACTGGCACTACAGTAAACACGATCGCACTATCTCCCTTAAGTCAAGAAAGTTTAAATTTGCTGGTTAAGGATACATTGCAATGTTCAGCAGCGATCGCGCAACCTTTAACCCAGCTAGTCTATCAAAAAACCCAAGGAAACCCATTTTTCAGCACACAGTTTCTCAAGGCACTACACGAAGAGGGAGACATTGAGTTTGCTCCTCAAGTTGGACATTGGCAGTGTGATATTAGTTATGTGCGATCGCTCTCCCTCAGAGATGACGTGGTAGAGTTCATGGCAATGCAGTTGCAGAAATTGCCAGTTGCCACTCAAAATGTCCTGAAACTTGCAGCGTGTATTGGTAACTCTTTTGATTTAGCAACATTGGCGATTATCTATGAAAAGTCTCAAGCTGAAACTGCTACTGACTTGTGGAAAGCCCTTCAAGAGGGATTAGTTATTCCCAGCAATGATATTTACAAGTTTTATCAGTCAAAATCAGAGTCGCAGATTGAGGAGAATGGACAGTTACAAGCAGCACTAACTGATGAAAAAGTGATTGTTTCTTACAAGTTTCTGCACGATCGCGTCCAACAAGCTGCTTATTCGCTCATTCCCGACAACCAAAAACAACTGATGCACTTAAAAATTGGGCGATTGCTCTTAAGTGTAATGAACGAAGCGGAAAAAGAGGAAAAAATCTTCGAGATTGTTAATCAATTAAATAAAGGATCTGATTTAATTGTCTTAGCAACTGAACAGGAGAGATTAGCAAAACTAAATTTAGCTGCTGCCCAAAAAGCAAAATCTGCAACTGCTTACGTCGCAGCAATTGAATACGCCACTAAAGGCATACAACTGCTCGCAGGAAGTTGTTGGCAGCAATGCTATGATTTAACGTTGGCTCTCCACGATCTAGCCGCAGAAGTAGCCTGTCTGAGCAGTGACTTTAGGCTTATGGAGCAGATAGTTGATGAGGTAGTACAAAATGCTCGTCAATTACTAGACAAAGTGAAGGTCTATGAAGTCAGAATTTTGGCTGATGTCGCCCAAAGTAATCAGCCTAAAGCTATTAAAACTGCTCTTTCTATTTTAAAATTATTTGGAGTGTCGTTTCCAGAGCAGCCGACTAACGCAGATATTACTGAAAGTTTACAACAAACTCAAGATGTATTAAAAGAAAAACATTTAGAATATTTGTTAGAACTGCCTGAGATGAAAGACTTGAAAGCTTTGGCAGAGATCAGAATTTTAGCGACTGTGACAGCAGCAGTCTATCAAGCGGTTCCAGAATTACTGCCATTAATCGTGTGCAAGCAGGTGAGATTATCAGTTGCTTATGGGAATGCGGCGGTATCAGCACAGGCTTATGCTTGGTATGGAGTAATTTTATGCGGTATTGGAGAAATAGATTTAGGCGATCGCATTAGCGAACTGGCAATGGGATTATTATCACGCTTCGAGAGTAGAGAATTTAAAGCCAGCACGATTAACATGGTTTATCCCTTCATTAAACCTTGGAAACATCATATTCAAGATTCACTCGCTCCTTTGCTCGATGGATACCATAGCGGTTTGGAGATGGGCACTTTAGAATATGCTGCCTACTGTGCCTACAATTATTGTTCGCTGTCCTTTTTTCTGGGAAAAAATTTGTCAATTTTAGAACCAGAGATGAAGGTTTACAGTCAGGCATTGGCTCAACTTAAACAGGAAGTGGCTCACAATTATCTCAGAGTTTTTTACCAATCCGTCTTAAATTTCCTGGGAGAGAGTAAGTGTGATTGGGAAATTAAAGGTGTAGTATATGACGAAGAAATCATGTTGCCCAAGCATCAACAGGCTAACGACCTTTATGCAATGGGAACACTCTATATAAATAAACTAATTCTTTGTTACTTCTTCAATGAGTGGGAGCAAGCCATAAAAGTGGCAGTTGATGCCAAACAATATTTAAATGGTGTATCCGGCTGTTTCATGATTCCGGTGTTTCACTTTTACGATTCATTGACTCATCTGGCGATGTTACCCAACGCCCAAGGTAAGGAAGGTAATAGTTTGCCCCAGGAAGTTATTGATAATCAAAAGAAGTTGAAAGAATGGTCAAACCTAGCACCTAAAAACCATTTACACAAATTTTATTTGGTTGAAGCAGAACAGTATCGGGTGTTGGGGCAGATGTATGAAGCTATGGATTACTACGATCGCGCGATCGCATCCGCCAAAGCAAATGCATATATTCAAGAAGAAGCACTAAGCAACGAATTAGCAGGCAAATTCTACCTCCAATGGGGCAAACAAAAACTGGCTCAAGCATATATACAAGAAGCGTATTACTGCTACGCTCATTGGGGAGCTAAAGCCAAAGTCACCGATTTAGAACATCGCTATCCTCAGCTTTTGGCTGCAATTGTGCAACAACGGCAACCGTCACTTACACCATCTGATACAATTTTTGCCCCAGCTTTTCATTCTACTGAAACTTCTAGCTCAAGCAGCATTACAGAATCGCTCGATCTGTTAACTGTTCTCAAAGCCTCTCAAACTCTTTCTGGTGAAATTCAATTAGAAAAACTCCTAGCCGCCTTGCTTCGGATAGTAATTGAAAATGCTGGGGCAGAAAAATGCGTGTTAATGCTGCTGCGGAGCGATTCACTAGACGATACCACGGGCGATCGCTTGGTGATTAAAGGGACTGTCACCGCTAATACTCAACCCATCGTTCTGCAAAGAACTCCAGTCGAAGAAAGCGAGGATATTCCTCTGAGACTGATTTATCACGTCAAACATTCCTTAAAACCTGTGGTGTTGGCAGATGCGACTACTCATCCAACCTTTGCCAGCGACACTTACATTTTGAACCAACAGCCAAAAAGCATTTTATGTAGTCCGATTCTCTACCGGGGTAAATTCGCAGGTATCCTCTATTTGGAGAATAACTTGACGACTGGGGCATTTACTAGCGATCGCGTCGAGATGCTGAACCTGTTATGTACTCAAGCCGCTATTTCTCTAGAAAATGCTCGTCTCTATGAACAGGCACAACAAACACTAGCAGAACTGCGTGCCAGTGAAGCCCAATTCCAGAAGGTGGTTGACAATATTCCAGGGATGGTATTTAAATTCTGTCTGGCTAGAGATGGCTCTTTCTCAACACCTTACGTTAGTTCGGGTTGCTATGACCTGTATGAGGTGGATTCACAGGAAGTAATGGCAGGGGTACACAACCTTCACCTGATGACGCATCCAGACGATCGCTCAATAGTTGAACGGTTAGTTATAAATTCTGCTCGAATGTTAACGCCTTTTAGACTGGAGTGGCGAATTGTGGCTGCTTCAGGCAAAATCAAATGGATTCAATGTGCATCTAAACCAGAACTACAAGCCGATGGCTCGGTGATGTGGGATGGGGTGGTAATTGATATTAGTGATGCCTACGACGAGCTTTGCTTACGCAAACAAGCAGAAGCCGCACTTCAAGAGAAAGAGCAGTTTCTGAGCAGCATCTACAACGGAGCCGAAATGAGCATTTTTGTTGTGGATGTGTCGGAAAATGGTCGCTTCTATTACGCTGGATGGAACGCTCTTTCGGAACGAGCATCTGGAATTAGTAGTGCTGATGCCGTAGGCAAAACGCCTGCTGAAGTGCTCGATCCAGCACAGGCTGAAATTATCCAACAACAGCTTACTGAGTGCGCTAGAACGGAAATGCCCGTTTATCATGAGCAGTGTCTAACCTTTGATGGGCAGGAAAGCTGGTGGATGATCAATTTCAACCCACTCAAGAATAATGAGGGACGGATTTACCGGATTATTGGCACAAGCTTTGAAATTAGCGATCGCAAACGCGCTGAAGCTGCTGTGCAAACTTCTGAGAAAAATCTCCTCACCATTTTTAATAACGTTAATAATGCCATCCTTGTTCATGACTTGAATGGTGTGGTTTTAAATGCTAACGATTCGGCCTTAAAACTCTATGAACTAGACAAAGACGAAATTACACGAATCTCTGTCTTGGAACACTGTTCTGCACCCGATAATCCCTTTCACCTGGCTCCAGACTTTTGGGCAAGGGCATTAACTGGAGAAACCGTTAACTTTGAGTGGAAAAGTAAAAAATTCAGGGATGGTACAGTCTTTGATACCGATATCACACTTAGTAGAATTATTCTGGATGGTGAAACGGTGATTCTTGGCAATATCCACGATGTCAGCGAACAGCAAGCTGCACTTCGTGAACGCAAACGCGCTGAAGCTCAATTGAATCAGCGCACAGTAGAACTAGAGCAAACCCTGCAAGAACTCCAGCACGCCCAAACACAGATGATCCAATCCGAGAAAATGTCAGGATTGGGGCAACTGGTGGCAGGTGTTGCCCATGAAATCAACAATCCAGTCAACTTTATTTTCGGCAATCTTAGCCATGCGAATGAATACACCAAAAATATTCTCAGACTCCTGGAACTTTATCAGAAACATTACCCAAATCCCGATTCTGAGATTGAAGAAGAAATTGAGGCGATGGATTTGGAGTTTATCCTAGAAGACTTACCCAAACTGATTTATTCGATGCGAGTTGGAGCAGAACGCATTCAAAAAATTGTTGTCTCTCTACGCACTTTCTCCCGCATGGATGAAGCCGAGATGAAAGAGGTCAATATTCATGAGGGCATTGATAGCACACTAATGATTCTGCAACATCGGCTGAAAGCGAAATCTGATTCTCCTGGCATTGAGATTGTCAAAGATTATGGGGAGTTACCGTTAGTCGAGTGCTATGCCGGACAACTCAACCAAGTGTTTATGAATCTTTTGAGCAATGCCATTGATGCGCTAGAAGAAGCAAACACTCAAAACCAACTATTAAATCCTACCATTACGATTTGCACTGTCCTGGTAGAAAGCAAACAAGTTGTCATTAAAATCACAGATAATGGGACTGGAATTCCTGCTCATATCAAGCAAAAATTGTTCGATCCATTCTTTACGACAAAACCTGTCGGCAAAGGCACAGGAATGGGACTTTCCATTAGTTATCAGATTGTGGCTGAAAAACACAAAGGCAAATTATATTGTGTTTCCGAACTGGGGCAGGGAGCCACATTTATCGTGATGATTCCAATTTGCCAATCTTGATTTGTCATTTGTCATTTGTCATTTGTCATTTGTCATTTGTCATTTGTCATTTGTCATTTGTCATTTGTCATTTGTCATTTGTNATTGGTTTCATTTCGTCTGTGCGAGTGCCACCACAGCTTGAACTAACTCTTCTGGATCGAGGGGCTTGGTAACGTGCCGTTGATAGCCACTGGCTATGGCTCGTTCAGAATCATCAACTCTGGCGTAGGCAGTCAAAGCGATCGCCCGAATGTGTCCGCCTTTTTCGGGGGGTAAAGTTCGGATCTGTTGAATTAGGTTATAGCCATCGACTTCAGGCATCCCAATATCACTGACTAAGACATCGGGTTGGAAGGACTCCAAGTTTGCCAGTACTTCTGCCGCCGAAGTAACAGTCTTAACTGTCGCTCCGTATTCAGTCAGCAATACGGTTAATAGCTCGCGGGCATCGGGATCGTCATCGACTGTCAAGACTCGAATTCCGGTGAGTTCGAGTGCTGGTTGTGACAACTCATCTATCTGCTTGATTTCCGGTTCAATATTCAGCAGTGGTAACTGGACTGTAAAGGTGGCTCCAAAGCCTTCACCAGGACTATCAGCCGCGATCGCGCCGCCGTGAGCTTCAACCAATTGCCGGACGATCGCTAACCCCAATCCTAACCCGCCATACTTGCGGGTAATTGAGACATCTTCTTGACGGAATGACTCAAAAATATATGGGAGAAAGTCAGGGCTAATGCCTCTGCCAGTGTCACTAACGATAATGTGTGCCCGATCGTCAACTCGCTCTAGTCGGATTTCTACCCGTCCTCCCTTGGGGGTAAACTTGATCGCGTTGGAAAGTAAATTCCAAACGATCTGTTGAAGGCGGTTGGAATCTCCAGAGACTTGCCCAATATTTGGTAGTATTGGATGCAAAGCAATTGATTTGGCAATGGCTGCCGTAGTTACCGTATCAATCGCAGCTTCAATTACAAAAGCTAGATTCACAGGAGCAGCATCAATGCTGAGTTTTCCGCGCAGAATCTTGGCGACATCGAGCAAGTCATCAATCAGTTGAGTTTGTAATTTAGCATTGCGTTCAATGGTGGCTAAGGCTTCGGCTGTTTTTGCTTCACTAAATTTGCGGGTTTGCAGCAGTTTTGTCCAGCCGAGAATTGGGTTAAGTGGCGATCGCAATTCATGGGAGAGAACGGCAAGAAACTCATCTTTAATCCGATTGGCGCGTTCGGCTTCGGCTCTGGCTAGTTTCTCCTGTTCCAACAGTTGCTCCCGTTCTTGCTCGGCAAGTTTGCGATCGGTAATGTCAAGGGCCGCTAGAATTGCGTAGAGAGGTTTTTGCTCTGCACTTGTCGGGTCAACGAAAGTCCGTTTGCGAACGCTTAACCACCGCACGCTGCCATCTGGCCAAACCACGCGATGGTCGCGTGCAAATAGACTAGAAGCAGCAGGATCTGAAAGATAATCGATTAATTGAGCAAGTTCGGCCTGTTCTTCTGGATGAAATGTCGCGTGGATCCGCTCGCGGGAGACAACTAGTTCATCGACGGGTAAACCGTATAAAGCGGCTGCTTCTGGCGAAAGCTCGACTATATTCGATGTATAATCAAATCTAGCAAGGGCAAAATCGGCAATTTGCATCCCCAATTGCAAGCGCTCTTCCGATTCATACAAGTGTTGTTCAGCAAGTTTGCGATCGGTGATATCTTGCACGTTGCCCAACATCCGTACCGCGTTGCCAACGGTATCATAAAATACTTTACCTTTAGCCACTAACCAGCGAATGCCATTGTGATGTAGGATACGGAAATCACTTTCATAATGCTCTTGTTGTTGCTGGATGGTACGAGTCACCGCTTCATGGGCTGAGGTGCGATCGTCTGGGTGCAGGCAGCTTAACCACTCTTCATAGGTAATTGACTCTGTGGTTGGGTCAAACCCAAACAAATTGCAGTACTCTTCAGAGACATGAGCGCTGTTGCGGATAATGTCCCAATCCCATAGTCCCGATCGCGTGGCTTTGTATGCTAGCTTTAATCGGGCTTCACTCTCCTGCAATAGGAGTTCTGTCTTTTTGCGCTGGGTGATGTCTCGTGAAACCAACAAGACTCGTTCCATCTGCCCGGAGGCATCCAGAATCGGGCTAACGACCACTTCCCACCATTTGGGAGTGTTTTTGATAGTTGGACAGTATCCGCGAAAAACGCTGATTTTGCCTACTTTAGCGGCAGCGAGTGCCTGCTCTGCCTGTTGCCGATAGTTGCCTTCCCAGAAACAGACCCATTCAGTATTAATATAGGAATCTAAGTCGTCAATTTCCATCAAACACAGCCCGCCTGTATTCATGTACAGGAGCCGCCCATCCAGGCTCAATACTTTGATGCAGTCTGAACTGCTCTCTAAAATGCGGTTCTTAAATTCTTCACTCTGGCGCAGGGCTTCTTCGGTTTGTTGGCGAGCGGTAATATCTCGCCAGGTGGCAACAAATCCATCTCCAAATTTAGCCACGCGGATATCAAATGCTCTAACTAAGCGTTGTTGTCCGTAATCATCCTCATAAACTAGGCTGTCTTTAATCAGCCCTTTCCCTGTTTCTACTACCTGACAGTACTCATCAAACAATCCACTATCCCGATGCCCTGGTAGTAATTCACACAAACCCCGCCCAATCTGCTGCTCATAAGTCATTTGATTGTTGAGACAGGCCGCATCATTGACATATTCAGTCCGAAAATCGATAATCTGCCCCTGCTCGTTCCGGATCGCCCGGTATACCCCAAAGCAGTCCAGCATATTTTCAACCGATGTGCGGAAGCGTTCTTCACTCTGTTGTAGGGCTGCGAAAGAGCGTTTGCGTTCGCTAATGTCTTCGGCAATACCTGCAAACCGATAAATCTCTCCTGCTTCATCTCGAAGGGGAAAGCAGCGATCGTGAACCCAACGAATATTACCATCGGGTAAGACGATCCGGTATTCTTCATCAAATTGACCTGCGACTGCTTTTTCATGAAAGGCTTTGTCAGTCGATTCTCGATCCTCTGGGTGAATCCGATCGACCCATGATTGTTGTCCTTGATACAATTCCTCTGGGTTCAATCCCCACAGTCTTTGATATGCAGGACTAACATAGCTGACTCGGTTTTCGTACACCTCTTTGATCCAAAATACCGCCTCAATATTTTCTGCGAGTTGCCGAAAACGTTCTTCACTATCCCGCAGAACCTGGGCTGAACGTTTGGGTTCGGTGATATCTAAATCAATACCCGCCATCTGAATTGGTTGCCCGTGTTGGTTGTAGAAAACCTTGCCCTGACTGAGTGCCCAGCGAATCTTACCGTTGGGATATACTACCCGAAATTCAATGTCATAGTCTTCTCCGGTGGCGATCGCCCGCTTTCCGGCTGCCAAAACGCGATCGCGATCGTCTTGGTGCAACCGGGCTGCAAACATCTCATAAGAGCCGTCAAACTCTCCTGGTTCCATGCCAAATAAGGCTTCCAGGTTATCCGACCAGGAAATTTTTCCCGTTTGGATGTTCCAGTTCCACGTTCCCATCCGAGAGGCTGACAGAGCCAATTGTAGCCGTTCTTCACTTTGACGTAGTTCCGCTTCTACTTGTTGGCGTTCCTTTAGTTCGTGCTGTGCCTGCTGATACAACTCTGCCTGTCGCAAGGCGATACTCACCTGAATTGCCAGTTCTTTGAGCAAGTCAATCTCTAAGGGCTGCCAAAATCGAGGGGAGGTACAATGATGAGCAATCAGCAATCCCCAAAACTGGTTGTCTTGCAGAATGGGCACGACTAGATTAGCTTTGACTTGAAACTGAGCTAATAATTCAACGTGGCATGGGTCAATACTGCTATCCTGAATATCAGATATCGCGGTTACTTGTCCCTGATGATAGCGTTGGAAATAATTCTCGACAAAAGCGGGATCGTAGCTCAGACCTTCTGATGGATTCCATGCGAGGTAGTTCTCAGCCAGACAGGGATCGTAGATAGTCGAGGAGAGGAGCGATCGCCACTCTGCCCCAACTGATTCTGCGATTACTGTACCATCCCCGTCAGGTTTTAACCGAAAAACTAGGACGCGATCGGTGTGGAGAAACTGCCGGACTTCGGCTACGGTTGTCTGAAGAATTTCATCCAGATTCAGGGATTGGTGAATTTGCTGGGTAATGTGGGCGACTACGCGCTCTCGTTCAATTCGCTGTTGCAATTGGGTGCGTAGCCGCACTGTTTCAATCGCCCCATTCACTGCTATTTGCAGCCCTTCTGGGGTAATTTGCTCTTTGACAATATAATCTTGTGCGCCCGCTTTCATCGCCTGAACTGCGATCGCCTCATTGCCCTGTCCGGTGACGACAATCACAGGTAGGCAGGGCTGTTGGGTTGAGGGTTGCAATTTAGCGAGAAATTCCAGTCCGTCTAGATCGGGCAGTCGATAATCAAGTAAAATGGCATCTGGCTGGTGTTGCTGCCAAAGTTCTAATCCTTGCCGTCCCAGCGTTGCTTCCAAAAATGTATAGGAATACTCGCGATCGCGCAGCAAATACCGCCGATAGAGTTCTCTATCCTCTGGGGAATCATCGACAATTAAGAGGGTGCGCTGTTGCTGAGACATCAGGAACTAATTGAGCCGATAGAGTTTAACCCACATTTTGCAGGTTAACACAGAGGAATTGGTATTTTTTAAATAGCGCTAAAATCCTCATCTATTGTAAAGATTTTAACATACCCTTTGTTTTGTGACTCTGAGTCAAGAAAAATTAGGTATGATTTTTTTTTAAGAGAGTGATGAAAGAGCAATTATAGCAATACAAAAAAATATAATATATACCTAAATACAATCGCCATTAGGCTAATTGCAAATAGAATTTTCAACTACAATAAATTATATTATTTTTAGTGTTTATCTGCCAGGAAAAACTCATAAACGCTCAATATATTATTGGAGTCATCAACGATTAAAAGAATGGGCGATCGCTGAACTCATGACTAATCATCTAAGTAATCAGGCAGCGTTGTCACTTCAAACCAATACTCCACGAGCATCTGAATATCTCGTTTCAGTTGAGCAAAATTAATTGGCTTAACAATATAGCTGTTGACACCATATTGATAGCATACTTCGATATCTTTGGGATTATTAGAGGTAGTAAACACCACCACCGGAATCCTTTTCAAATTGTCATCCAGTTTAATCCGGCGCAACACTTCTCGTCCATCGGTTCCGGGCAGGTTCAGGTCAAGGACAATCAAGCCGGGACGGGGCGCATTTTCACGATTGATATAGCTGCCAGTCCGATAAAGAAACGCCAAGGCTTGTTCTCCATTCACACACCGTTCAATGAGAATCGGAATGGAAGATCGCTTTAGAAATCGTTGCAGTGCCTCAAAGTCTTCGTTGCTGTCCTCCACAACTAAAAGCAGTGGCGTTTGCTGGACAGGGGAGGCTGAAATACTAGTCATTTGTTTACCTCCACCGACAGAGTAAAGTAAAATGTACTACCAAGAGTTGGGGTAGATTCTACCCAAATTCTACCACCATGCCGTTCCACAATTTTGCGGGCAATGGTTAATCCTACTCCAGTCCCACCGCCAAATTCGTCCCGTCCATGTAAGCGGCGGAAGATTTCAAATATTTTGTCAAGATATTCTTGTGAGATACCAATGCCGTTATCACGAACGTAGAAAATAACAGAAGTGGGAGCAATTTTGCTTTCGTCATTTGCTTCGATGAAACCAATTTCAACCCACTTTTGGGGTTTATCATTGTACTTAACGGCGTTGCTCATCAGGTTGCTGAAGAGTTCGTTAATTTGAGCGCGATCGCCTTGAATGTTATTAAGGGGTTGAGGAATGCGAAACTCGACTTCGCTTTGCGGTCGGGCAATAGTCAAAGTTGCGATTACCTGCTGCACTACCTCATTCAGATTCACTGATTGTCGGCTTAGTTCAGCGCGTCCCAACCGGGAGAAATGGAGGAGTGAGTTGATTAGGTCTTCCATTCGCTGCGTTAGCCGCACTAGGGTTTGGAGTTTGGCAATTCCATCGTCATCCAGTACGTCTGCATAGTCTTCCATTAAGAAATTAGCATAGTTGTGAATCCCCCGCAGAGGTTCTTTCAGGTCATGGGAGGCAACGTAGGCAAAAGAATCGAGTTCTTCGTTACTGCGTTGTAATTCAAAATTCATCGATGCCATTTTGTCTGCTTGCCGCAACACAACACCCACAACCAGGCTTCGCAGTTCAATAACCGCTTCAACTTCACAGGGTTTCCAGGGTAGGGCAGATCCTTGTACCGTTTCTTGCCATAATTGAAAAGATTTGCGAGGAGATATGCGTAAACTGCCATCGGACGAAACTTCCACAGGTTTGTTGGGGTTGCCGCCCCAATTCACTGTTTGAATTACCTCCGGGCGAAACCAGAGAATGTAATTGTGATGAACTCTAGAAATTTCCAGGGCTAACACCCCACTGGCGATCGCTTGAAATGACTCAGCAGCAGGATAATTTTTCGCCAGCGATCGCGTCTCAAACAAGTTATGAAAAAAGTGAGGTTTAATCCAATTAAGTAAGGCGTGAACCTCTTCCTCCGATGGCGTTTTCCCGACTCGAATATACTGGTTATCACTGCATATTACTGCTCCAGTAGCGCTAACCAGATTGAGTAATTGAGATTTCAGTTGCACCATGCCATCTCGGAAATACTCAGCCTGAGACAACTCTTCAACAAATTGAGTTTGCAATGATTTCAATTGACTTTTGTAATCAATGTCTTCACTCGCTTCTTTGTTTACTAATTCCACAGACATCACCTGTCCAATGAACTCGCACATAGTGCGGATATTGTAAGAAACATATTTGGGCGAAGAATGATGACAGGCAATCAATCCCCAAAGCTTTTGTTCGTGCATCAGAGAAATAGACATGGAGGCGGTTACACCCATATTTTGCATGTACTCTAGATGAATTGGAGAAACACTCCGCAACACCGACAGACTAAGATCGAGCGGTTGATTTGTCAAAGGATTGTTCGCTGGAATTAAGCCGACAGGCTGGTAGCTGGCATCTGGAATCAGTCGCAGCCAGTTGAGGGTGTATAGCTGTCGGGCTTGCTTGGGAATGTCAGAGGGCGGATAGTGTAAGTCTAGATAGGGCATTTCCAGACTGGTATCTTCAGCGATGACCCTGCCTGCCCCTTCGCTATCGAATTGATAGACCATGACGCGTTCAAAGCCAGTAATTCGCCGGACTTCTGTAACCACAATCTGACACATTTCCAGTAGCGTGGGTGCTTTTTGAATGCGGGTAATAGTTCCTCTTACCTGTTGATAGAAGTCAAAAAAGCCTGCTTTGCCTCTAGCTTTTTTCTGCTCCAATTCGAGAATAATAGTAGTATCTAAACGATGTACAATCCCATCAAAATGAATTGATTTATTCAGACACTTGATAGACAAATTTAGGGGATTGATGCTCTCAAAATCCTCTGCTAAACATTGTTGAATCAGCTTAATCTGCTTGGCATCAAGTAAATCTGATAGCGGCTTCCCCAACAATTTTTCCGGTTGACGACCAATAACTTCTTGGGTATTGCTGCTTACCTGAATAATTTCCAGAGTGGGATCTTGCAAAACTAGTAAAACCCCGTGAGGCTGGATCAGATTCGGAATGTGGATCGGTTCGCGATCGCAGTTTTTCAAATCAATAGTCTCATCAGTCATTCTCAGCTTTTCAAACTCCTCATTAGGATTGGGGATTGGGAAGATTTAAATATGAGTGGAAACGGAGATTTACTAAAAATTATTATTATTTATTTTTAACTAGTTTGACTTTTTAATTATATTTAACTCTCACTAAATGCTCTGGCTTTTACTCTTCACTCAAAGTTTCAATCAACAAATCTACCTGCTGCTGTCGCTGCTGCAAAAAACTTTCACACTGACGTAAATACTCCACAGCACTTGCAAATTGATCGAACACAGCTTCTAATTCCAACTCACCCGCCTCAATGCGAGTAATAATTCCCTCTATTTCAGCAACCTTCGCCTCATAATTCCAACCTTCCATCGAATCAGAATTAGAAGCACTTTTACGTTTAATCATTAATCTCTCTGTGTCCTCTGCGCCTCTGCGGTAAGCCGCTACGCGTCTACGTTTACTTCCATAACCTTCACTTTAACGCCACCCTGCCCCAACTGAATCACCAATTCTTCCCCCACAGCCAACTTCGTCGCCGAACGAGCGATCGCTCCATCTTCCGTTCTCACCACCGCATAACCGCGCTGTAACACTGCTTTCGGGTCAAGACTAGCCAACTTTTGCCGCAATAATTCTAAATACTGCGTTGCTTGCTGCGATCGCCCCGTCGTAATTTGCACCAAATGCTGACGCTTCCAAGCTAGCTTTTCCACCTCCTGCTGCACTTGCCGATCTAACCGCAAACGTCGCAAACGATTTCGCAATCCTTGGAGTTTATTCTCAGCATTTTCCCTAAACTCATACACCGCATCATGTAAAGCCACAACTCGCTGCCGATGCTCAGTATACAACTCTAAAAGTGCCGGTACAACCCTTTCCGCCGCCGCAGTGGGTGTATGCACACAGACATCTGCAACTAAATCCGCCAAAGATTCATCTCGTTGATGGCCAATGCCAGTTATTACCGGAATAGAACAACTAGCAAGCGATCGCACCACGCGTTCATCATTAAAGCAAGCCAACTCTTCCACCGCGCCACCACCCCGCGATAAAATTAGCACTTCGGCGCGTCCATCTCTTTCCACCCGCTCAATTGCTTTAACGATAGATTCCGGCGCTTGCTCGCCTTGTACTGTCGCGGGAGAAAATAAAATGTGTAAACCTGGATACCTTTGTTTGAGAGTTTTTTGAATATCACCCCAAGCAGCAGCCGTTGGGGAAGTGACGACAGCGATGGTTTGCGGGTGGGTGGGGAGCGATCGCTTTCTTTGCGCGTCGAATAAACCCTCAGCCAGCAAGCGATTTTTTAGTTGTTGATAGCGCAATGCCTGTAAACCAACACCAGCAGGTAAAGTCTGCCAAACTGATAACTGATACTCTCCCCGTTGCGGATACAGGCGAATACTACCCAAAATAATTATCTGCTCGCCAGCAACTGGCATTTGGGCGAGTTTTGGCAATTGGCTATTCCATACCACACATTTAATTCCGGCGGTGCGATCGGGATCTTGCAGCGTAAAAAATAACCCACTGCGATGGTGGTTAGTGCTGGAAACTTCGCCAGTTACCCAAACTTGCCGTAATTGTTCATCTTGCTCTAACAGCAAGCGGATATAGTCAGTTAATCCAGATACTGAAAGCGCAGTATTGAGAATGAGAGGGTCGGGAAGATCGAGAGTCATCAAAGATGCCTGAAAGCATTTGTGCTGGAGAGATTCTAGCATTTTAATGAAAACAGAAGTTTAGTCTATTCAAAGCCCCAAACATAATTTCTCCCCGATCTTCCCCAATCCCTTTTACTAAGCAAAGGCAATTTTCAGAACGGCTAATTGTCTCACTAACATCATTTCTCCGGTATTGATATCCAAAGTAAATAGAGAATTTATTGGCTTTAATCTTCCACTAAATCAAAGATTTAGTGGAAATAGATCGAGACGCAGTGTGGTCTTCAAGACGCTTGAGACTCGCTAGCAGTGGTGTGGTATCTGTAATTTGAATCAGGGAAAGCTGTTAGCCTTCATCCCTCATCTGAAACACTGGTGTATATCACCCTTTTGCTGATAATTATCGCCGATATTCGTCGCCACAATCGCCGATTAGCTGATACAAATCTCGTGATTGGCGAGATACGGCAATGATGCGATCGCGATCGTCAGTATCTAAACTAAAACTAAATGCTTTGGCGTTATCTTCTATATGTTCAGATACACCAAGTCTGGCACCAACTATCACACCGCCCACCGTTGGCCGATCTAAAATGTAACGTACTGCTACGTTGGAAATGCTTACTTTATGCTTATTAGCAATTTCCTTCAAGATAGCTAGCAACTCTTGAAATAATTGCCAACCACCCCAAGCATCGATCGTATTTTTATATTTTTTCAAACTAGCAGTGGAGAGATCGAATCCTTGTGGTTCTGGTTTGCCTAAATAGTTTTCTGATAACAAACCGCCGCACAGCGTACCGTAAGTAAAAAGCTTTATGTCATGCTGTTGACAAAACTCCACCATATTAACTTCGGGACGGCGATCCACCAGGGAAAATTGTACTTGGTTAGAAACAATCTTGATACCTGCTTCAGTAATAATCTTCAGGTTTTCTGTGTCAAAATTTGTTAAACCTAGATGCTTAATTTTACCCTCAGTTTGAAGTTCTGCCATATATTTGAGGGCATCTAGGTAATTTTTATCCTGATATTCCCACCAGTGGAATTGCATTAAATCTAACGATTGCACATTCATCCTTCTCAGGGAAATATCAATATTTTCTTCAACCAGTTCTTTTGTGATTTTACCTGGACGAGGTACCCATTTTGTAAAGGCTTGCACCTGAGATAAAGCATCTTTACCACGAGTATCAATTAGTTGACAGCGAAACTCACCAATAAAGTCTTCTGCGGGGCCATAATGATCTGCTAAATCCCAAGTGGTAAAGCCTGCATCTAAATATTTGAACATAGTCTCAATGGCGGCTTGAGGATTGATCTGTCCGTGTGCGCCGGAGACTTGCCACATCCCATTTAATATACGGGAAATATTTAAATCAGGAGTGAATTGGAGACGGCTGGCTGCGGGTAAGTTCATTTTCAATTTATGAGTGAAAATTTAGCAATGGGAAGACTTAAGAATTACTAATAGATAAATCATAACTGATAATTCATAATTCCTAACTTCTAACTCCCAACTCTTAACTTTCTAACGCCAGCCTTTTTCAGCTTGTTCGAGAACATAAGCACTAACGTCTTGAATTTGCTGTTCAGTGAGACGCTCTTTGTAGGCTGACATATTATTTTTACCATTGGTAACTATGGATGTAATTGCCTCTATTGAATCCATTCCATACTTTTTTAGGGCTTGCTTTTTGAGATTTTTTCCACGCCTGACTATGTTGCTACCGTTAATATGACAACCAGCACAATGAACACTAAATATTTGTTCGCCGTTAACTGTGTCTGCCGCACTAGCAGGGAAAGTAAAAGTACTTATCAATAACAAAAATGTTACTAATACTAATGTGAGTATTTTTTTCAATTAACTTCTCCTGATTTGGATAATAACTATAGAGATTCAAAGTCAGTTGTAAATCCAGTAAAATTTGCACAATCTTCTTGAAATGATTCTGCATCGCTAACATCCTCAATTTTGTAGGACATGATGCGTGTACCATCTGGCATTTTTTTGGAACCGATTAATTCACCTTGATACTTTTCTGCGATCGCTTTAAATTCAGTCCCATAAAGCTTCCAGGCATCGCCCGAACAAGTAATATTTACTTGCCACATATTTTCCTCCTAATTACTACCACTAAATATTCATCATCTCACAAATGGTCAACATCCTACACATCACCTCTCTAGGGCTGAAATTTTCTATCTAAAGGAAGTGCCTAACTCAATCAGGCTGCGCCATAATATGGGTGTATGAACATGTCTAGAAACTTTTATCCCAATTAGTTAAATTCCAAGAGTTGAAAATGCCTAACAATATCAAACAACAAATTCAAGCAGACTTGCAACAAGCGAAAGAAACTGGACAATTAAGAACCGATAGAATTAGAGAAATTGTTAAATCGGCAGTTTCTCAAGTAGGTTCTGAGTTTAAACAAGGTTCTAGCGAACTTCGTAGCCTTGTTAGAGATGCAGTTTCTGCTGTAATTGAAAACTTCCAAGAAAAAGGTAGCGAACTCAAAGATGAAGTGACAGCTTCTATTGAAGGAGCGCTGGAAGGAATTAATAGTCAAAGACACGAAGCCATTGCTAAAACTCAGACAGATATCAAGCGGCTACAGGCTCAACTGGATGGTGAGGAAGAAGAACTCCAGCAAGAGGTTGATGTAATCTTGGCAGAGATTGAAGAGACGGGTAAGGAAAAATCTGCTAGTACTAAAACTGCTATTGATTCTGCTGTCAATGCTATTAAAGATAGTGAAGAAGCAGCATTGTTAAAAAAACGTTACGCGCAACTGCAAGCGCAACTAGCGATTGTCCGAGCTAACTTAGCTGCACGCTATGGCGGACGTTCTCTGGAGGTTCAAGATTATCTAGACGAGGCTAAACACTGGTATGATAAAGCCCGTCCCCAAGCTGAGTCCGTAGTTGTACAGGTAGGAGAGAAGCGATCGCAGCTAGAAGATAAACTAGGAGAAGCTGGTACATCCCTCGCGAGAAAAGAGCGTCAAATCAAACAAACATTGCGAGAATTGCTCTTAACAGCAGCTGATTTGTTCAAAGATAAGGATAAGGAACCTGCTGCGAAAGAACGGGAAACTATTCATAAATAGACTAGACTGCTTCTTCACAAAACCCCGACACATATTTTTTCGTAGGGTGTGTTATGCCAAACGCTAACGCACCTTTTAGTATGAAAGCTGAAAAACATCTAAGTTCCTCATATAGTTTGGCACATCTTTTCTTCATAAAGAACTAGTAAACTTCTAGTTTTGCTAGAAAGTAAAATGGTGGGTTACGGCTAAAGCTGTAACCCACCATTTGTTAGGTTTCCTAAAATGAATCTTGCATATTAGTAAGTACGTCCCTCTGGATTAAGTTGTTCTTCATGCTTGGCAATGATCCAAATTGCATGAATACTACCGGGTAGCCAACCTAAAACTGTCAGCAAGATGTTAATCAATAATGTTGGGCCAACTCCAACTGTCAGGAAAACGCCTAAAGGAGGCACTAATAAACCTAGAGCAAAGCGAACTAGTTTCATGATTTTACAACTTTGTAATTTTGTTTAGTTACATTCTTTTGAAGATGCCGAATGAGGAAATCCACCTTCGGATATTTTTTTTGGAGTAGAGAAGTGATGAAATTACTACTTCTCCTCCCTGTAATATTTATCTAGAAGGTAATTCATTTTGGCTTTTGACATCACTACCGCCGGTTAAAAGGCTTCTTTCAACAAAGTAGTTGTTAATGAAAGTATTAGCAAAAGTTAGAATCACTGGCCCCAGAAGAAAACCAATAATCCCACTGACTGAGAAACCAGGAACTAGTACTGCTGCTAACCAAAAACACAAACCGTTGACAACGAGCGAAAATGTTCCAAATGATAAAAAGTTAAGCGGTAGGGAGAGACCAGACAGAACTGGTTTAACTGAACCGTTAATTAGACCAATTACGAAAGCGGCAATCAAAGCTGCCGGGAAATTGGCAATATTAACGCCTGGAACAACTAAATCAACAATTAATAGGCTCAAAGCTGTAGCTAGAGCGGTTAATAATGGTGTCAACATTTTTCTGACCTAATCACTAAAGATGTTTTGTTTGTAACTTCTGATCCGATCTTTAACTATCTGCCAGACTTTCACCTCTCTAGCAAGATAGAATTTGCTTCTACCATTAGGTCTATCATTGAGAAAACTATAGTAGTTATTAGATGGATGCAATACAAAGTAAGGACGCATAGCCCTACGCCCCTATTCTGTTTAACTAATTAATTGCAAGTTTTGCAATTGCCGGAATGGAATTTTTTGTGTTTTTGAGGTGCGTTAAACAGATGATGCACCCACAAATTTAAGATTAATTTAATCAGATTTTCTAGACTCAGGCTTCTATAGGACTCCTATTTGATTTTTGAACAAAATTAGGTATGTAGGGGAGCCAGTGCGTTGCGGAGGTTCCCTCCGTTGTAGCAACTGGCGTTGTGTTAGAACGAAGTTCGTAACGCACCATTATCAAGGGTTTGGTGCTGTACTCTCCGTGCTAACACAACGCCAGTGACGCTCAAGTCGGGAAACCCGCCCATACGACTGGCTTCCCTACGTATCTTTTCAGAAATCAAACCGGATTCCTATAGTAAAGGGCTGACTTATATAAGACTGGTTCTTGATGGGTTTCTAAAGTGCAATTAGACAAAGGGTAAGTTACACAAGTAACAACATAACCAGCCTGTATTTCACTTGGGCGCAGAAATTTTTGCTCGCTTTGATTAACTTCACCACTAATAAGTTTGGCGACACAAGCAGAACATTCGCCTTGTTTGCACCCAGATGGTAGACGGATACCAGCATCTTCCGCTATATCCAGAATATATTGATCGTCTGGTACTTGAATGGTGCGATCTAACCCAATTGTAGGATTGATGAATCGAACTTGATAAACTGCCATCTGCTGCTTAGAATTATTGTTTAACTGCTTTCATCGACAAACTAATCCGCTTGAGTTTCTCGTCGATTTCTAACACCTTCACTTTAACTACTTGTCCGACTTTGACAACTTTGTTGGGATCGTCTATAAATCTATCGGCGAGTTGGGATATATGCACTAAGCCATCTTGATGTACGCCAATATCAACAAAAGCACCGAAGTTGGCGACATTCGTCACGATTCCCTCTAGTTCCATTCCCACCTTTAAGTCCCTAATTTCTTTAATTCCTTCTCTGAAGGTGGCATACTTAAATTCTGCACGGGGATCTCTACCTGGTTTTTCCAGTTCGCTGAGGATGTCGCGTAGTGTGGGTTCGCCAACGCTATCGGTAACATATTTTTTCAGGTTGGTCTTTTTGAGTTTTTCGGCAATTTGTGTCACCTGATTTAACGGCACATTTAGATCGGATGCGATCGCTTCTACTACAGAATAACTCTCTGGATGCACTGCTGTACTATCTAATGGGTTGTCACCGCCACGAATCCGCAGAAAACCCGCCGCTTGTTCAAAAGCTTTTGGCCCCAGCTTTGGAACTTTCAAAAGTTGGCGGCGATTTTTAAAGGCTCCATTCTGATTACGATGAGCGACAATGTTATTGGCAACAGTTGCCGTAATCCCAGAGACGGAAGTCAGAAGTTCTTTAGATGCAGTATTCAAGTCTACGCCGACGTAGTTAACGCAGCTTTCTACAGTGTCATCTAATTTCTTTTTCAACAACTTCTGATCGACATCGTGCTGATATTGTCCCACACCAATGGATTTGGGATCGATTTTCACCAGTTCCGCCAAAGGGTCTTGCAAACGGCGACCAATGCTAATGGCACCGCGCACGGTAATATCTAAATCGGGAAACTCTTCTAGCGCTACACTACTTGCAGAATATATAGATGCACCAGATTCATTCACCATCACTTTAACCGGTTTGCGTTCTATTGTTTGCAATACTTGCGTCACAAACTCCTCTGTCTCGCGGGAGGCTGTACCGTTACCAATGGCGATTAACTCAATCTTATATTTCTCAATCAGATTTTTGACAGTTTGTGCAGCTTTCAAGCGTTGTTCAGCAGCTTGGTGGGGGAAAACCGCTTGGTATTCCAAAAATTTCCCCGTTTGGTCGAGGACTGCAACTTTGCACCCAGTTCTAAATCCAGGGTCTATCGCCAAGGTTGGTTTCATTCCGGCTGGTGCAGATAGCAGCAACTCTCGCAGATTAGTTTCAAATGTCTTGATTGATTCTATGTCTGCGTAAACTTTTTTATCAGAAATTACCTCTCCCATTAGAGATACTTTCATCAAACGATTGAATGCATCCTTCAGCATCCCCTGATAAAAATCTCGAATTGACCGAACTTTGGTTTTAATTTCTTTCGACTCCAGATAGTAAAGTACCGTATCTTCATCAAAAGCGATTTCAAAGCTTAATATTTTTTCGGTTTCACCCCGACACAACGCCAGCATATTGTGAGGTGCAATATTTTTTACCCTAATTTGATAGTTACGGTACATCTCAAATTTGGTTGTACCTTCGGGATAATCATCTTTGATGCGGGAGACAAATATCCCTTCATCTAGAAGATAATCGCGGATATATGCCCGTAATTCAGCTTTCTCAGCAACTTCTTCGGCTAAAATATCAGCAGCACCTTTAAGGGCTTCTTCTGCGGTTTTGACTCCCTTGGTTTCAGAAATATACTTAGCCGCTTCTTCCTCCAGTGAAGCTGTTACAGCATTTTTGAGATTTAGTGACTTGATGAACTCCGCCAGTGGTTCGAGTCCTTTTTCTCTAGCGATAGTGGCGCGGGTACGTCGTTTTGGGCGATAGGGTAAGTATAAATCCTCAAGTTCGGTTTTTTGTAAGCAGGATGAGATTTTGGCTTTCAGTTCATCTGTGAGTTTACCTTGTTGGGCGATCGCACTTAAAATCGCAGATTTTCGTTCTTCCAGTTCTGTTAAATAAGTATATCGATCGGACAGTTCGCGTAGTTGCACTTCATTCATCTCATCGGTGCGCTCTTTACGGTAACGTGCAATAAAGGGAATTGTTGCACCCTCCGCCAAAAGTTCCAGCGCGTTTTGCACCTGATGGGGTTTGAGGTTTATTTCAGTTGCCAGTAGTTGAGGAATATTCAGCATTAGGTGTCTAAAATGAAAAAATGAAAATGCTACTTCTAAAGGTAATACGCTAGATCCTTATCTTGGCGCAAGACCAAAGTTTTAAGCTAATTTACCAAATAAATGATTTCTCACAAAAGTGGAATTTGCGAAATAGACAAAACTCACCTACGCAATTTTTACACTCTATCAATCTACATAGACAAGCAGTCTTAGTATAAAGTTTTACGCTGGCGCGATCGATTGGGAGAGTACTAGGGACTTGCATCACCACAATAAATTGTCTAATTTTACACTTAAACCGAGCTGCATCTAGCATCTCTTCACCTACTGTTAAAGTTAGCTAGACGCACCGCCAGCGAAAAGGATTGATTCACCAAGCTTTTGTGTGCTTCATCTATAGGAAGAATTATTCCAATTGGTGTAATATCCAACCTTGCGTAATCTTGATTTTCTATAATATTTATTTCGATAGACTGTTGTGGCTAAAACCTTATTGGATGTAGAATTAACCACAATTCCAAAAATAACTTCGATTTGTTTTACAAGCAAAACAACTTTTAGCTCAGAGGTTAGTAATATGCCTTTGTTTTTCTTAATACCACTGTGTACTGCTTTAGCCACTGGCTACTTCTTTAAAAAGAGTAATGATGAAATTGCATATCTTTCTGGTGTATTCGCAGCCATTAGCTTGATATTAAGTTTAGTGTTAGCACCCTGGCAGATTCAGTTTGGATTGTTAATCATGGTCTTGATTATGACCAACAGACTTTTGCAGGAGAATCAGTCCAAATAAACTGAAACTACAGGATAAACAACCTAGAGAAATTAAATAATATCAACCATCCCCAACTAGTTTTTTCTCAACTTTAACCTCCTAGAAATTCTCAGATAGCTAGCCCAGTAATGTACTTAAAGACAGAGATTAAAATCTTTTCTTTGGCAAATTATTCTGTTTGAGTAAGGTTTTGAGTGCTTGAGACTCCTTTTTTGAATCGAATATTTACTAATTATGGTAAGCTTGATGTTCTACCTCAGTTCACAAAATCGATGCTGAAGCACTGTTAAGCTTTTCCATCTATAAAGGCAACGCCAAGTTTTAAAAGTATATTTATAACCAATCGTCAGATAAAATAAATTATTCTGACTTACTTAGTGTCGGAATGAACTCTTAACGAAGTTTTGTCTGAGATGTCTGAATTTGAAGGTTTTCGTAGATAAATATAAAACAATTCAGACTCTTAGTTACTATACATAGCAACCCGCTTTAATTTCTAAGTTTATTTACGTGGTGCGCGAAGCATCGTAGGCAAGTAATAGGCAACAGGAAAGAAGGCTCTTTGAGTTATACTAAGTTTTTTAAAAAATTAAATATGAGTCCCATATATATTTTTTTGCTATCTTAGATGTATTAATGTAGTATAATATTACATCTTCCTTGTACCTGTACTATTATTCGAGTTGAAATTCTGCTTTCTCAAACTCTTAGCTTGGCACTTCTGGAGCCTGATACCAAATACCTACTTCTATGAGTTTATTAGCCAGGAAGTGCTTCATAAATCTACAAATTCTTAAAAACAAAAATTCATATACAGAAAGCTTTCGATTTTGTGAAGTTTTTGTTTAAGTATATTTTCAGTAAATGAATTTTTGATGAAGTATAGCGATAAATATGCAACACGCTATTCTCGTGGTATTCTAGTAAGTGATTGTATGTAGCAGTAAATTTTGAGGTAAAACTCTAGTTAAAATTACATATAGTTAAGAACAATTCAGCAACACTAATATTACAATAATGGAAAGACATTTCAAATCTGCTTAAACCAACGTAAACAGCGAGTTGATTGCCAAACCTTAGTTGACATTAGCTATTAGTCTTAAAATACTCTATTTGGACATTTACTAAAATTCCTCAGAACCCTGTAAAGCTCACGATCGTAGACTGGATTCATCTGTCTAAGATTTTCGCAGCCAAGCAGACTTTTGTTAATAGTTTTGTTCCCATGTCTAAAAAGAGTACCTATACACGCTCAACTTGAGTAAAAATTTTTATTAATCGGCTTAGTTACCAGCCGAGGTTACAGATATGGATGTGAGCCTAGAGGAATTCTATGGTATATCAATAAGTTAATTAAAATTTTCTGGAGAAAATGAAGAACATTTATCAATCCAGTTAAGTTAATTTCTTGAAAAGTTCAGTCGTGTCTTTAATAAGATTTCTACAGCAGGATGCAACTGATGAAAATAAATGAATGGATTAATCAAAAATTATGGCAATCCACTTTTATTAGTTTAGCTCCATCTGTTGAACATGCGCGTCTAATTCAAGTTCAAGAGCGGATGTCGCGCACTGCTAAAACTTGTCTAGAGCGATTTTGTGATGAAGTCTCGAACCTGCACCATGTCTGCATTCACTATGACATAAATGCTGCGATCGCACTAAAAGTAGTCTTGAAGCATAACTGGCTAATATGGAAGATTTCTGTAATTCTCGCTCATATCAGAATTGGACATAATCCAGCAACCCTCCTACAAGCTGCATAGTATTTAGTTGCTAACTCTTAGACATTAGCTTCGATGGTCATTTTGATATTAGTCACTTCAATATAACCCTCATAGTTTTATTGTCTATTTACTGAAGTAAAAGTCGAATTGTACAGAAGGTGTAGCCGAAATCAGAAGCGTTCAAAATAACGAGATGTTTACTGTCAGGTTGATACCTACTATCTCGATTGAGGTAAATGTACTATGAAATCTATGTCGCAAATTTCAAACTTTAAAATAATTCCTTATTTTATCTTGTTTGTCAGTATTTTATTTAGTATTTCTGGGCAACTGCTGATGAAAAATACCATGAGTCATGCAGAAGAAGGACTATTTACTTGGGAATTTATTCAAAAATTAGTATTAGCTGTTAGTGTTTATTGCTTGGGAGTAGTAAATTGGATATTGGCTCTACGTTCTGTAAAATTGAGTGTTGCTTATCCACTGACTAGCTTAAATTATGTCGGTATACTGTTTGGCTCATACTATTTTTTTAATGAGGTAATTACACTAACTCGAATAGCAGGAGTAATCACTATTTTTATGGGTGTTCTTTTAGTCGTTCTTCCAGTTAAAAAATCTATATAAAAACCAAAAGTAAATCTGACAAAAAATATTTACAAATGAACATTATTACTTGGCTACTTTTAATGATTGTAGTTTTATTCGGAACAACAGCTAACGTATCACTAAAATATGGGCTGCACATTTCTAGCCCTACTGAAGGAGGAAGCGCGTCTATCTTAAATCTCTTATTGTCTCGTTATTTTTTGATTTGGTTTATATGTTATACATTTATGACTATATTGTGGCTTTATGTATTGCGGACAATTCCTCTGAGTCAAGCATTTCCAGTTCTAGGATTAATGTATGCACTTATACCGATTGCTTCTCACTATCTTCTGAAAGAGCAGGTTATGTTTAGCCAGTGGTTAGGAATTTCCATAATCATTACTGGTGTAATTCTGGTTGTAAACTAATAGCTAAAAAAGTAATGGTTGAGGTTATTAATATTAAAAAGCCCTGAAGATAAATTTCGAAAACATCGCTAAAAATATAAGTTTAAATTTATGAATATAGGTATCGTTGGCGGAGGTATAACTGGACTAGTATTAGCCCAACGTCTTGCAAATAAAGGACATAGAGTAACTGTATTCGATAGTAATAAGCAGCTTGGTGGACTTACCACCTATCATGATTATGGGTTATTTACTTGGGATCGTTTTTATCACGTTATCCTCCCTTCTGATACTCATTTAATAAATTTTCTTAGAGATATTGGTCTTGGAGATAAGCTACGTTGGCATCGAAGTTTAACAGGGTTCTACGACAATCAAAAATTCTATTCTATCAGTAACACTATAGAATTTTTGCGTTTTCCTCTGTTTGGACTTATAGGTAAAATCAGATTAGCTTTTACTCTTCTATATGGTTCACGCCTGAATGACTGGAGGCGCTTAGAGAAGATTTTAGTGGAAGATTGGCTATTAAAACTCGGTGGTAAAAGTACATACGAAAAGCTTTGGAAACCGTTGCTTCTATCCAAATTAGGAGAGAACTATAAACGGATATCAGCAGTTTTTATTTGGGCTTATATCAAACGACTATTTTCAGCGCGGGATTCTTCATTAAATAAAGAACAACTTGGTTATGTTTCTGGTGGCTACAAAACTGTTTTTGACCATATAGAAAAATTAATTTCCGCGGCTGGCGGACATATCCGCACAGGGGTTGCAGTAGAATACATCGCACCTCATGCAGGAGGTGGAATGTGGGTAGAATCTCAGGGTAAAAAAGAACATTTTGATAAAGTCATTTTTACTGGCCCAGTTAATATTTTGCAGCAAGTTGCTGCCAATGAACTAGTAAAAGTTTCAGACACTGGTGAAACAGTAGAATACCTGGGTGTAATTTGCATGGTGCTGATTACTCGCAAGGCTTTAGTTCCTTATTACGTAGTAAATATTGCCGATAGAAATATTCCTTTTACCGGAGTCATCGGTATGAGTAACTTAGTTTCTTTGCAGGAAACAGCAGGATATCACATGACATTCTTACCAAAATACATCCTTTCCACCGACCCGTTGCTGAAACAGCCAGATGATGAATTGCGCCAAGTATTTTTCCAGGGTATACGTTTGATGTTCCCAGAACTCAAATCAGATGACATTGTAGCGGCACATATAAATCGAGCTATTAAAGTGCAGCCACTACAAGTTTTAGATTATTCAAGCCTTGTTCCAAAAGTGAGTACCGAAAACGATGATTTTTTCGTCGTGAATACCTCACAGTTGGTCAATGATAGTGTCAACAACAATGCAGTTGTGCGACAAGTCGATGAATTTCTCAAGAAATCTACATTACTGAATTCTTGAGATTTGAGTAATTGTATTTTATTTTAAAAATCACACGAGGTCTTTATGAGTCTTTTTGTTCTTTTACCCGCATACAACGAGCAAGAATCAATTCGTCCCTTATTCAAAAGGTTTCAGACATTACAGCAAATCTCTAATATGGAGATAAAACTGATTCTTGTTGATGATGGTAGTAGTGATGCAACTGCTGATACCGCTTTAGAGGAAGCTGAATCACTGGGGGTATTGCTTAATTTAGTCCAACATCCCAAGAATGCTGGTTTAGGTGAAGCAATTAAAACAGGTTTCACAACTTTCTTAGAAATTTCTAAAGAAGGCGATTTTTTAGCCGCAATGGATTGCGACAACACTCAACCACCAGAACTCTTAATCAAGATGTATGACACAATGATAGCTGGTAGCTATGATATTGCGATCGCATCTAGATACCGAAAAGGCTCTAAAGTCATAGGTTTATCAAAGTTTAGAGAAATAATGAGTTACGGAGCTAGCTGGCTGTTTAGAATTGCAGCCCGTGTACCAGGTGTCAGAGACTATACTTGTGGTTACAGGTTATATAACCGTAATTTTGTTAGTAAACTGGATATGTATTATGGCGACAATCTATTTACTGAAAGTGGATTTGCTTGCATGATAGATTTACTGCTTACAAGTACGCTACTTCTCTCGAATCAACTTCCCACTTTACAATATTCCTCCACACCAGAGCGTTTCGATGAAACCTGGGAGGCCCCCCTGGCTACTCTCCTGGGATTAGGACGCGCCGCAGGTGCTGACTTTATCGAATTATTTTTAGAGCGTCGCAACTATATTAGTTGTCTTGCAGAAGAAGACTCTATCACTAGTATTTCACCAAGTTTGTCTACAGGTGCGGGAGTCAGAGTATTTCGCGGCAAAGCCGATTGCTATGTCAGTACTAATGACCTTTCGTTTTCTGGTTTAAAAGCAGCTTTAGAAAAAGGTCTTTCTATCCTGGGATTGCAATTACCTACTCCTAAAGCTTTCATCCCAGAAATTAACCTGGAATTACTGAGAGATTACGCCACCAAAAGAGGTAAAGATGCATGGCTACCAGTGTGTAGCTCCATCCGCGAAATGGGAGAAGTCCTTCTGGATGGGACTGCCAATCTGAAGCAAAAAGCTAGCCACATCCAATCGCGCCGTGCTACCTATTTTCGGGATTGGCAAGAAGTTTTAATTGCCGCTAGTGACGGGACTTTTGCCCGCGATATTCGCCTCACCCAGTCAGTAGGATTTAACCTATTGTGTGCTGATGGTGCTAATCGTACCTCAATTGGCGATCGCGCAGGTAATACTAGCGATGCCAATTTCTTGAGAACTTGGGATTCTCAACAAGCCGCCGAAAAAATAGCAGAATCTGCTGGAAAAATGCTCTACGCCGATTACGTAGAATCTGGTACTTACCCGATTATTATGGCCAATCACTTTGGCGGCGTAATCTTCCACGAAGCTTGCGGACACCTACTAGAAACAACTCAAATCGAACGCAATACTACTCCCTTTGCTGACAAAAAAGGCGAAAAAATTGCCCACGAAAGTTTAACCGCCTGGGATGAAGGGCGTTCTGAAAACGCTTTCGGGACAATTGATATGGATGACGAAGGTATGCCTGCTCAAAGAACCTTATTAATTGAAAAAGGCATTCTCAAAAATTTCTTAGCTGATAGAACAGGTTCTGCACGCACCGGACACCCCAGAACTGGAAGTGGACGCAGGCAAAATTATACCTTTGCTGCTGCTAGCCGGATGCGTAATACTTATATTGATTCTGGCGAATATAGCACTGATGAATTATTTGCCTCTGTTGATAAAGGTATTTACTGTAAAAAGATGGGTGGCGGTAGTGTTGGTGCTACAGGTCAATTTAACTTTGGTGTTGATGAAGCTTATTTAATCGAAAATGGCAAAATCACCAAACCGCTAAAGGGAGCAATTTTGATTGGTGAAGCTAAGGAAATTATGAATAAAATTTCTATGTGTTCCCAAGATTTGGAAATTGCACCAGGTTTTTGTGGCTCTGTGAGTGGAAGTATTTACACCACAGTCGGACAACCCCACATCAAAGTTGATTCTATTACCGTCGGTGGACGATAAGAATTTTAGATTTTGGATTTTGGATTGTAATATTCAAAATCCAAAATACTCAAGTTATCTGATTATCTAGTAGATTCAATCTAAAATCCCAAAGAACAAATTGCCTGACTGTTGCTTCAGTCATAATTCTCCGAGAGAAATACAAGCAATAACATCCACAATCAAAAATTTACTATGCCAAATATCAATGAAATTGCAAATTCTGCCAAGGATAATGCTGAGAAGCTTGGCATTAAGAAATTCGACATTTATGGCTCAACGGTAGATGATACTAGCGTGCAAGTAGACCAAGGTGAGCCAAAACAAGTCAAAGCATCAAATCGCTCTGGTGTTACTGTTCGTGTCTGGAATGAAGAAAATACAATGGGTGTCACCAGCACCACAGATGTAGACCCCAAGGGATTAGAATTAGCTTTGAAAACTGCTTACGAAGCCAGTTTTTTTGGTGTTAAAGAAAATGTTCCTGATTTTAGTCCTGAAGCTACTGTTCCTATTCCGAATAAACATCAGGATAAAACAGCCCAAGCACCTGTTGCTGAACTCATAGAAAGATTGTTGGTAGCTGAAAAAGAATTACTGGCAGCCCATCCAGCAATTCAAGGTGTACCTTATAATGGTTTATCGCAAAGAGATATTGACAGGTTTTATCTAAATAGCGACGGTGCAGTGAGAACTGAATCTCATTCCTTAGCATCAGTTTATCTTTACAGCAAAACTGAAGAAGAAGGAAAAAAACCTCGCAGTGCAGGTGCTTATAGAATCAATCAAAGTTTAGATAATCTAGACATCAATGGTTGCATCAAAGAAACCGCCGATAAAACTATCAGCCACTTGAACTATGAAAAAATCAAGACTGGTAAATATCGAGTTGTTTTCTCAGCAGAAGCTTTCTTAAGTTTGTTGGGTGCTTTTTCTAATTTATTCAACGCCCAAAGTATTTTGGATAATCAAAGCTTATCAACTCCTGATGATTTAGGTAAGGAAATTGCTTCTCCTCTGCTTTCAGTTTATGACGATGCACTGCACCCAGCTAATGTAGGGGCAGAAACTTTTGATGGTGAAGGAACTCCGACTCGTCAAATTTCGTTGATTGAAAATGGTGTTTTAAAAAGCTTTCTTCATAGTGCAGGTACTGCCAAAAGGTTGAATTCCCAGCCCACAGGTAATGCCAGTATTGGTGCAAAAGTCAGCGTTAGTCCGAATTTTTATCACGTTTTTACAACAGCAACTCCTGAAGAAGAGTTGAGTTTAGAAACTGCGGAGAATGTGATTTTTATCGATGATTTACAAGCTCTCCATGCCGGAGTTAAATCCTTGCAAGGTTCCTTTTCTCTGCCGTTTGATGGTTGGCTAGTGAATAAAGGTGTCAAGACAAGTATTGAGTCAGCAACTGTTGCTGGCGATTTCTTGGAACTCTTAAAGTCAATTATTTATGTAGAAAAAGAAGCTGAGTTAACACCAGGGGGAGTTTGCCCGAAAATCTGGGTTAATGAACTGTCAATTACTGGTGAATAAAGCTTAGTCAGTGGAGAGTTAGGAGTTGAATATAACTCTTAACTCATCACTTTAAGATCGTGACTCACCATTAGTATTCCCCACCAATGCTAATGGCAGTGTTAAATACATCAGCGCCGCTTAAATCAATATTAGCCAAAATTGCGCCATTTACGTCACTATTATATAAACGGGAATTACTCAAATTAACGTTGGTGAGGTTGGCATTATTTAAGATAGTATCGCTGACAAATGCTTTGGTGAGATTAGCAGACTTTAAATTTGCGCCCGTTAAATCAGCGCCTTCTAAATTAGCACCTTCGAGATTAGCTCCCTTTAAATTTGCATTTCTTAAGTCAACACCTATGAGGTGAGCGCCTTTCAGGTTTGCTCCTGTTAAGTTACATCCAGAACATGCTCTAGTTTCCAGCAAGCGCCGAACAGGGGCGGAGTTTTCTGCTTTGACGGAAAGGGGAGCAGCTAAAGATAGTGTGCTGAGTAAGGCTGCTGCCGTCAAAAAGATTGCTTTCATATTTACCTCCGACATTTCTAAAAGTCATTAAATTCTTGACTTCTACAATCCCACTGTCCCAAAATTTGAGAACTATGTCCTCATGCGATGGGAGGAATACATATTTTCTATGTGATTAGGTATTCTTGTGTAAGTTAGTCCGATGGGATTAATTTTAGTTCTATCTTGATGAACTTTTTCGCATTTAACTTGCAGAGACTGGGCGCTCATGTTGCCCACCCCACAAGAGTTTGATTTAATTTGATTATGCGACTTAAATATTTTTCAGCTTATTAAGCCTTGCCACTGCCTAATAAATATAGTAAAGCCATGCGAACGGCGATACCGCTAGTAACTTGCGATTGAATCAGACTAAATTCTGGGTCATCCATCAATTCAGAACTAATTTCAACACCCCGATTAACTGGGCCTGGATGTAGAACTTTGACATTAGGTTTACAAAGTTGCAACTTTGTGCGTGTAATGCCAAACAACTGATGATATTCTCGCAAACTTGGCAGCAAATGAGCCGTCATGCGTTCCTTTTGTAGGCGTAGAGTCATCACAAAATCGGCATCTTGTAAAGCTGGTTCTAGCTGCCAATGTAGAAAAAGTTGGGGAGTGGGGAAATCACTTTTGACTCCTAACTCCTCAGATATATACTCAGCAAATAATTTGGGTAACAGGGTTGGTGGTGCTGCCAGATGCACTTCGGCACCACTGGCAATTAAACTCCAAATATTCGATCGCGCCACACGAGAATGAAGGATATCTCCAACAATGGCAATCTTTTTCCCTTTTAAAAGTTCCACTCGGGGACTCGCTGGGTCAATTAGAGTACTTATGGTAAATAAATCTAGCAATGCTTGGGAAGGATGTTCGTGTTGACCATCACCAGCATTGAGGACACTAACTCGTACACCTAAACGATCCATTTCAGCCGCGATCGCATTTGGTACTCCTGCCTCTCGATGGCGGACTACCATAATATCAGTTCCCATTGCCAAATAAGTCTTCGCCGTGTCAAGAATTGTCTCTCCCTTAGTCATAGAAGATGTGGCTGCGGCGAAGTTCAATGTATCAGCACTTAAGCGTTTCGCCGCCAGTTCAAAACTGCTGCGAGTCCGGGTAGAAGATTCAAAAAACAAATTTGCTACCACTTGTCCCTGCAAAGTTGGCACTTTCTTCGTCCGCCGGGATAGCACTTCTTGGAAAGAGGCCGCAGTTTGCAAAACTGTATCGTATTCAGTGGTGGTGAAGTCAGCTAGGGAAAGAATGTGATGACGATTCCAGGTATTAGTAGGCATATTTGGAGACTGGGGAGTGGGCGAGATGAGGGAGATGAGGGAGATGAGGGAGATATAATCAATGCCCTATGCCCTATGCCCCATGCCCAATCCTTTCAAGTTGGTAAATGGAAAACATTTAAAGCTAGAGAAATTAGGCTGAGGAACGTTAAAAACCCAATTGTATCTAGCATTGTAGTCACTAACGGGCCACTAACTAAAGCAGGGTCAAGTTTCAGCCGTTCCAAACCCATTGGTAGTAAAGTGCCGAGTGTAACAGCCACAATTGTATTAGTTGCCATTACCATGCCGGCAATTAAAGCCACCCATCGTTCTTGGGGTCGCGCCCAAATTAAGGAAAGCAGGAACATCGTTATGGCTAAAGCTACGGCTGTACCTAAACCAGCTAGAAGTTCTTTGCGAAGAATTTTCATTGTATCTTTGGGTGTTACCTCACCCACCCCTAAGCCGCGGATTGTCACCGTTAATGATTGAATACCGACAGTACCACCAGTGTTAGAAAAAATCGGCATGATTACTGCTAGAACTGGCACTGCGGCAATTACAGATTGAAAAGGCGCGATCGCACTGGCTGCACCAATATACAGTGCCATAATGCCCAACAGCCAAGGCAAGCGGTTGCGGATGGTAAGTAAGGGAGAGGATAAAACTGCTTCATCACCACTCACACCCGCCAGTTTTTGGATATCTTCTGTGGCTTCTTCTTCCAAAATATCCATGACATCATCAATGGTGACGATGCCAACCAATCGGTCTTCCCGATCGACGACGGGGATGGCAATTAAGTCGTAGCGCTGCATAATTCGCGCCACTTCTTCTTGAGGGGTTTCAGTTCTAACTTTAATGACGCGATCGCTAGAGATATCCTGAATGAAAACATCGGGAAAGGTAAACAGTAATTGGCGCAGTGAAACTACTCTCACCAGCGTCCGGTTGTCATCTGTGACGTAGGCGTAGTAAATCGTCTCCTTGTCTTCATCCTGACGGCGGATTTTACTCAGGGCTTCACCTACAGTCAATCCTTGCCGCAACCGAACATATTCGGTTGTCATCACCCGCCCAGCCGTGCCTTCTGGATAGCCGAGAATCGTTGCTGTTGCTTGCCTTTCTTCTGGACTTAGTTCTTGTAATAGCCGTTTGATTACCCCAGCAGGTAGTTCATCAAACAATTCTGCCCGTTCATCGGGACTCATGGCTTCTACAAGTTGCACTACCTGGACATCATGCAGAGAATTAATTAATTCTTCTTGCACCTCTGTGGGCAGATATTCAAATACATCAATTGCCTGAGCTTTGTTGAGTAAACGGAATGCGATCGCGCGTTCTTTCTCAGGCAATTGTGTAATGTAATCTCCTACATCCACAGGTTGCAAGCGATTCAAATCCCATTTCAATTGGTTTAAATCGGTAGTATCAGTCAGCAAATCACGAATATCTTGTGTAAGCATGAGATATATCTCCTAAGTCTCCCCCGCGCTGGGAGACTTTCTCGCCAGATCAGAGGAGGTTGATACTGCCATCTGGTGGACTATTGCCCATAAAATTTCAACAATTCAATATCGCTAAATGAAGGCATCGCTGTTCATCATCCTAACCCGGAATAGCACTCTCAGGTACATACTGAGGCATCAGTATTTAATGTTTGTGATATTTATCACTCTCAAATGACTTGACGAACAGATTTTTAAGTAATTTTCATGTAACTTAAGGTAGATTTTACTACTACAACAATAAGCTCTGTCAAGCCAATCAACGAATTTAATCCGAAACTTTACAGAGTTAAAATATTGCCAATACCTCAGTATTATTTTGGATCAAGCAACTTTATGCGTAGTCACCTGGATGACGAAGAATCAAAAATGGGTTAACAGGTTTTACTTCGTATTCGCAGTAATGTGTTTTAGTTTTCGCGTAGGCGTAGCCCCCCGTAGGCATCGCTTCAGATACAATCCACTCAGGATGCTTGTCTTGCCATTGTAATCTAGACTAGTATTTATTCTATTTTTCAGGCACGACTAACTAGACAAATTAAAGTCCTACATTACGATATGACACAGAAATATGTGTAACACTTTCATCTCTATACTCAACCTGTGTCCACCAGTATTCCGTGTTAATTAGGGAAGGTTTATTAATTCTACAGTCTAGAAAATTTACGTGGCTATGTTTAGTACCTTTGCTGTAATTTATTCTAATATCTCTATATCTGTAGTACACTCCGTTTTGGATGTCTTCACATTTAAAGCCATTTCGCTTCATTATTGCTTTAGCTTTATCAACGGATGTGCCGACAGGTAATCTGTGTAAAATTTCTTTTTCCATTACATCAGGGTTTTTATGAAGCCAGATTTTATCTCCAAATAGTAAGGGGAAAATATTGCCAACCCAACAGCAAGCTATAAGTAAAATACAAGGAATAATAATTAGAATTAAACTAAGTAGTTTTTGAAGTATGTTCATATTATTTATCTCTCAGAGCTTGTCTCTAAAAGAAATGTCATTAAGGCTTAAAAATTAAATTGAAGATTATATTTTATGACACAGGCAATCAATGATGAAGGCTTGCTAGTTTGGTTCGCTACTCAAATATTTTATTTCCAACTTAGAACTTACTGTAACCAATAATAGTTACTAATATCTACGTAATTAAACTTAAATTAGCACTCGTTTATCTGACGTAACTTATCAACAAAAATAATTCGTTATGCCTTCAAAAGCTATGATTTAAAGTAAAAAATAACACATAACTTTATGAGATTTGATCAAATCTCATATTTTCGTTTGCGATCGCGGTCATTTTCTAATCCATGACTAAAAATTAGTTGTATCTCTGACTGTGTTAAACCCGTTTGGCAAAGGGCAAAAAATATATTTTCTTCCTCCTGCCGTAAGCTCGAACTGCCCTCTGCTTTCTTCGGTAATTTTTAGAGATTTTCTCGTGTCCGTTTTGCTTCTATTAGTTTTTCCAGTTCACCAATTTCATCTATGGTATAAAACTTCGGGTTAGGTTCAGCGTTAATTTTATCCATTAGAGCGTGAAAAGCTTCTGTATCATTACGATTCTCTAATAAATAACGTTTTAACTCTACTTTGCTCATTGCTGCAAACTGAGGCTTATTCATTCGTCGTATCTCCATTTACCATTAGGGTTAATTACAATACCAGTTTCATCACCAGCCAAGATATAGATGTCTCCTGTTCGTTCATCTAATCTGACTATAAAGATAGGTAGTAGAAACGTTGTGAGGTTTTGACAGAGAATAAAACAAATCAGATTTTGTTTGGGTGTAGGATACCTCATCAAGGTTGACTTACTTTTTTGATTGCCGCATCACACCACATTCTGACAGCTTCTTCCATTGCCTCACTGTGCCCTATTTCTAACTCAAGAGCTAGCTGTTTGAAAATTTTAACTAAATCCTTGGGCAGATAGGCAGCACTTTGGGTGTAATCGCTGTGGGTGCGTTTGTTAATTCGAGTTTCCATGATGAAAAAAGTTAATCTGCTGTTATGCTAGCATACTAGCTCATATCTCCCAGATTGCACTCAATAGCACGTAATTCTGACCACACCCAAAAATCTCCCCAATTTTTCACTATTTCGCCAGTGCCACGCCGAAATAAAATCACTAAAATTAAGTACCCAGAAATCTACTAACACGAGATAATAATAAACTCATACCACCCTTAGCTGTTGTCCCATCAACCATTACAGAACTTGTTCTGGCTTGGTTTAGAGTCACAGGCTCGAATTTTGCAACTAGTTCTGAACCAAATCATGAAAACATCTACCGAATTGCTAGCCCGTCTGGACTATTACTACCAGCAAATTAAAACAATTATCCTGACTCGGCAGAATCCGATTACTGGTTTACTACCTGCGAGTACTGCGATTACAGCCCACGGCGATTATACTGATGCCTGGGTGCGAGACAACGTTTACAGCATTTTGGCAGTTTGGGGTTTAGGACTTGCATACCGCAAGATTGATGACGACAAAGGACGCACCTATGAACTAGAACATAGTGTCATTAAATTGATGCGCGGGTTGCTATTTGCGATGATGCGACAAGCTCATAAAGTAGAGACATTTAAACATACTCAGTCGCTACTAGATGGACTGCACGCCAAATATAATACCGCGACTGGCGACGTTGTTGTTGGTGATGACGAATGGGGACATTTGCAACTTGATGCCACATCCATATTTTTGCTGATGTTGGGGCAAATGACGGCTGCGGGATTGCAAATCATTTATACGATTGATGAAGTGAACTTCGTCCAAAATTTAGTTTACTACATTGGACGAGCTTACCGCACACCAGATTACGGCATTTGGGAACGTGGGAATAAAATTAATCGTGGTAGTGCAGAGTTAAATGCCAGTTCTGTAGGCATGGCGAAAGCTGCTTTAGAAGCTATCAACGGACTGGATTTGTTTGGTGTGCATGGTAGTCAAGCATCAGTAATTCATGTTTTACCAGATGAAATTGCCCGCGCCCGGATTACCCTAGAATCCTTATTACCGAGGGAATCTGGTTCCAAAGAAATTGATGGGGCGCTGTTAAGTATTATTAGTTATCCTGCCTTTGCAGTGGAAGATTTGGAGTTACGCGATCGCACTTTAAACGATATTATCAATAAACTTGCAGGTAAATACGGCTGCAAACGCTTTCTGCGTGATGGACACCAAACCGTTTTAGAAGATAGTCAGCGCTTGCACTACGAACCGTGGGAACTCAAACAATTTGAGCATATTGAATGCGAATGGCCGTTATTTTTCACTTATTTAGTTCTAGATGGATTATTTCGCGGCGAACAAGAACAAGTTAAAAAATACCAAAATCTTTTAGAATCATTACTTATAGAACAAAATGGTTTGCGTTTATTGCCAGAGCTTTATTATGTTCCAGCCGAAAACATAGAGGCAGAAAAGTTAGCACCCCAAACGCAACCACGTTTACCCAATGAAAATATTCCCTTAGTATGGGCGCAAAGTTTATACTTTCTCGGAGAAATGTTGAGTGAAGGGTTACTAGCACTTGGTGATATCGACCCTTTGGGAAGACATTTATGTGTAGGGAAACAGCGTGAATCGTTGGTACAAATTGCCTTATTAGCAGAAGATGAAGATTTACAGAAAAAACTAGAAGTTCACGGAATTGAAGCACAAACGCCCACTCAAGTAGAACCGATTCAAGTGAGAAAAGCTGGAGAATTCTCAGCTATTTATACCCAAATTGGACGTAATGACAAACTTGGTTTAACCGGGCGGCCAGTGCGACGGTTGCGGAGTTTGACAACATCGAGAATATTTCGGATTAGCGGTGAAACAATTGTGTTTTTACCTTCATTTTCCGATTCTCAACAGTTTTACTTAACCCTTGATTACCATTTTTTACTAGATCAAATTAGAAGCGAACTAGCTTACATTCAAAAATATTGGAACGATTTAGGTCGTCCTACCTTGACTTTAATGTTGACGCACACCATGTTAGAAAGTGGTTCTGAAGCATTACTAGAACTGATGCAAGAACTGAAAGATGGGGTTTGTAACGGTGTGCGAGTGAAATTAGGGCGGCTAAATCAGCTAATGCTGACGGCTGGAATTCAAAGAATCGATTTTCTGCCAAATGCAGAATTTTCGCGATCGCCACTGAAAAATGCTAGCCCACGTTGCTATTATTTGGCTTATCATCCTGAAAAAAACTGGCGCTTAGGACATACTCAAGAATTTCAGATGGAGTATGAAACCAACTTCGGATTATTACTTTCTTCTTTGCGTGCATCAGAGAATATTTACGAGCAAATTGAGTTATTGCAAACCTTAACTCGCTTGCAGGGAATGAAATTTGATACCGGATATGGTGGCCCAGGATATCGGGTAACAGTAGGTGATTTACTCGATGAAGTTTACACCAAAGCTGGAGATTTAGGCATTTGGGCGGTAGTGCGTCGGGCTGCGGGGTTACGGCAAATGGTTGATATCAGCCTATCAGATGCAGCCACGAGTATTTTGGTACGGGGTAAGCAAATAGCTGTGGGTAAAGCTTATAGTGAAGCGTCTTTGATTACCGTACCCATGTCCCACGATGAAATTGCCGATAAAATTAATCATTTTTGTCGTGAAGATATCCGCGATCGCGTCCTAACACAAGAGATTTTAATCTATCTTGGTATCTTAATTCGCTCAGAACCCGAACTATTTCAGGGACTACTAACCCTGAGAGTCGGCTATCTCATTTTATTGATAACCAGCGAACTAGCGCGGGAATTACACGTTACCCAAGATGAAGCTTACGATCGCTTAATGCAACTTTCACCCTTTGATGTGAAAATGCGCTTGCGTCAGGTATTAACTGGATATACTGGCATGAGTAACCTGTTGCGCCAGCAAGAATCACTGCACGTCAAACAAAAAGAAAGTGATATCGCTTGGGTAGTATTACCAGGAATCGCCGAAGGGATAGAAGTCCCACCGGGTGGTTGGCAACGGTTTCGCCAAGCTGAAGGTGCGACGGGACGCGTACCAAAAGAATTTTTTAAGCAAGTTTGGCTATTAATGCAACATTGCAAGGGTATAGTAATTGGGGATAAACTAGAGCGGCGCAATCGTTTAGATAGTGAAATAATGCTGTCGGAAATGACAGCAGGTGAAAGAAATTTTGCTCTGTTGGTTGAGCATTTGCTGAATAAAATCGAAGCTCCAGAATACCGCCAAGTTAATATTGAAGCATTAATCGAATTAGGTGCGATCGCAGCGAATAATCCTAAGCTGCAAATTGAAGAGTATATCGTCTTGGATGTGTTGATTGGCCATGCTGTGCGATTGGCGTGGCTAGAAAATCATAGTCAACGCAGCGATCGCTATGATGAGGATAAAGCTAGTGCGTGGCGATCGTTTTACAATACTTCACCTAGAGATTGTGCTAGTTATATTTTGAAAGCATTTAGGTTCTTGACAGAGTTTGTGAAAGATTTTTAACCGCAGATGCGCTACACACCTTCCCACAGGGTAGAAACGCAGACAATGAGAGAATGCATACTGCTTTGGGCCTGCTTTACTGGAGTCGACCCATTCTTGTACGTGGTTATTCCAGTTAGCGAATAAATAGCTACATTATGTTCTAGAGATTGAAGCTGCAAGTAGTTTTCCACTTTTATCTTGAGCTTGCAATTTTTGAATAATATGCTCAATAATACTATTCAAATCTTTCCGGCGACGCATAGAACGTTTTGGATCGAGTTGACCGTGTTTCAATAATTCTCTAACTTTTTCTCCTAACTCGGTTAAGTAAAACCTCAGTTGTTCTTCACCCTGTTCGCGTAAAATTTGCCGACATTCAGTTAGGATAAGATCACCATTTTCGAGAGTTTTACTAGCCTCTGACTGCTTTGGTGTTACGTCGGATGAAGATTTACTTTTATGAGCATTTAAACTGTTAGTTAGACATTTTTCTACAGCCTTAGCAAGTTTTGGATCAGATTCCACAACTTCTGCGATCGCTCTTAATAAGTTTGCAATTTGTGATGCTTCCATTATCTACCTACTCTCTGAATAAATTCTTTAGTTAATTTCACCATAGAATCATGAGAATCATCATATTTTTGTTTATATGTTAAATAATTGTTCAATTCTAACCCTTGTGCAATTTTTGCTCTTTCTAAAATTTTGGTTTCAAAAACTGGTGGATAGAAAGGGTTAACAATAATAGAGTTTAAATTTTCACTTTGGGCTATTGTTCGGTTGTAACGAGAAATTAATGTTCCAACGGCTTTTAAGTTATGTACATAATCTCTATTAAACTTTTCAATGTGTTCAAGTAATAAATCTAATCCATGAATTGACATTCGGTTTGGTACACAAGGGATTATACAAGCATGGCTAGCTAGAAATGCACTTTTAACTACTGTGTTAATATTGGGAGCGCAGTCTATTAAAATATAATCATAATTATTTAGTAAGGGTTTGATGATTATACGAATAAGTTCAACAGGTTTAAAGTTAAAAGAATAATAACCTGATGGCAATTGTTCCTGGATTTCAAATAGTCTTGGGCTGCTAGGTATCAGATGTAAGTGGGCAAAAGAATTTCCGTTCCTAACATTTGAAATATTGTGTTTAACTATAAAATTTTCACTTTTAATATTTTCTAAAAAATATTCAGGATCTTTAAATAAATAAGGCAATGTCAATTTTTTACTTTCAAATTCTTTTTCCCAAACCTCTTCTGACATTAAAGCACTAGTCAAATTACTTTGAGGATCAAGATCAATAGCAAGTACACGCTTTTTGTACATCGTATCGCCGGCTAAATATTCCGCTAATGCCATGACGGTGGTAGTTTTGCCAACTCCACCCTTGAGGTTGCAAATGCTTATCACTTTAGCTGTCATAATTCCTGGTAGATTGACACATTACATTGCTACATCTCTATCTTTCCCGGAAAATATGCCCAACTAACAACTAACAGGTTCATTTTTACTTTTATATAATGGTCTATTGCACTAGCGTATACATTGGCGAAAAATCCTGATAACTTGCATGTAAAGCAGCAAATAATGCATTAAATAAATATAAGGTATCTGAACTTTAATCTTAAATTTATAAATGACTTGTAACTCACAAATAGCAGAAGGTTGGCATGGCAAACTTAATTTAGTCTATGCCGATCGCAAAGGTGCAACCCAATTAATTTACGATCGCCACCAAGCACCCCTGAAGGTACAACGCCCATTCTACCCAGAAGGGGAAAAAGTCTGTCACAGCGTCATTTTACACACAGCAGGGGGTATGGTAGGAGGCGATCGCTTATCTTCTAACATCCACCTCCAACCCCAAGCCCAAACCTTAATCACCACGGCGGCTGCAAGCAAGATATATCGCAGCAATGGCTTACAAGCTAGACAAACCATCCAGATGCAAGTTGACGCTGGTGCTTGCTTAGAGTGGTTGCCGCAAGAGACAATTTTATTTAACGACGCGATTTATCGGCAAGATTTACGGGTAGAATTAGCAACCGGGGCTAGCTTTTTAGGCTGGGAAATTACCCGATTTGGTCGTAGTGCTAGGGGAGAGAAATTCTTACAAGGAGAATGGCGATCGCACACCGAAATTTGGCAGCAAGGCGTTCCATTATGGATCGATCGGCAATTGTTACGGGGTAGCGAAGAAATTTTTCACAGTCCCCACGGTTTGGGTGGAAAACCAATTGTAGGTAGTCTAGTTTGGGTTGGTGGTGCAGTTTCAGGAGAAATTGTCGAAAAAACGCGAAATTTATGGAATGGGGAAGGAGAAACGGGTGTTAGTCGGTTACAACATGGATTATTGTGTCGATATCGCGGTGCTTCTACATCTGAGGTGAGGAACTGGTTTATTAATGTTTGGCAGTTGCTGCGAGTTTCTTTTTTAAATCGTGGTAATTGTATACCAAGAGTGTGGCAGCTTTAAACGAACCACGAAGGCGCGAAGAACGCGAAGGAAGAGGTAAGAATGCAACTTACGCCGCAGGAAAAAGATAAGCTATTAATTTTTACTGCTGCTTTATTAGCAGAAAGACGGAAAGGAAGGGGTTTAAAACTGAATTATCCAGAAGCGATCGCGTATATTTCTGCTGCTATTTTAGAAGGGGCGAGAGATGGGCAAACTGTAGCTGACTTGATGAGCTATGGTACAACATTATTAACGCGGGATGATGTCATGGAAGGGATACCAGAAATGGTGCATGATGTGCAAGTTGAAGCTACTTTTCCTGATGGCACAAAGTTAGTAACAGTACATAATCCAATTCGTTAATTTTGTAAATTTTAATTTATTATGATTCCTGGAGAAATTATCACACCAGAAGGTGAAATTGAACTAAATATTGGTCGTCCAACTATAAAATTGCAAGTTTCAAATACAGGCGATCGCCCGATACAAGTCGGTTCCCACTATCACTTTTATGAAGTTAACACCGCCTTAAACTTTGACAGAGAACAAGCGCGAGGAATGCGCCTCGATATCCCCGCCGGAACCGCAGTCCGCTTTGAACCAGGCGACGAAAAAGAAGTGACTTTAGTCACGTTAGTCGGGACTCGCCAAGTCTACGGCTTCAACGCCAAAATTAACGGTTCTCTGTAGCTATGAAAATGGAATGGTACAATGAACCGCCTGTTTGGGAAGTAAAAGATGAAGCGATCGCTATTAAGTCTGGCGGAAAAACAGATTTTTGGCGGGAAACTCACTACGGTTTTATTAGAGATAATGGTCACTTTTTTTATCAAAAGATTCAAGGTAACTTTATTGCCGAAGTTAAAGTCAATGGACAGTATCAGGATTTATACGATCAAGCAGGTTTGATGGTACGTTCAGATGAATTGAATTGGTTAAAATGTGGTATTGAATTTGTCAACGGCGTACAACAAATTAGTGCAGTAGTGACACGCAATTTCTCAGATTGGTCTGTTATTCCAGTACCCCAAAATCCATCTGCAATTTGGGTACGTGTAACTCGACGCGGCACAGGAATAGAAGTCGAATACTCTTTAAATGGAACTGAGTACACAATGCTGCGGCTTGCTTATTTGACTCCAGTGGAAACATTAAGTGTCGGTGTGATGTGTGCCTCACCTGAAGGAAATGGTTTTCAGATGAGGTTTGAAAAATTCCAAATTCGTAGTTTGTGAGGAATAGTTATGAGTTATAGAATGGATCGCCGCGCTTACGCCGAAACCTATGGCCCCACAGTAGGCGATCGCATCCGACTTGCAGACACAGAATTATTTATTGAAGTTGAAGAAGATTTCACTACCTACGGCGATGAAGTAAAGTTCGGTGGCGGTAAAGTTATCCGAGACGGGATGGGACAATCCCCCATTTCTAACGCCGATGGTGCTGTCGATTTAGTCATTACTAATGCCTTAATTCTCGATTGGTGGGGTATTGTCAAAGCAGATATTGGCATTAAAGATGGCAAAATTTTCAAAATTGGTAAAGCGGGAAATCCTTATATTCAAGACAATGTAGATATTATTATCGGCCCTGGAACCGAAGCCTTAGCAGGAGAAGGAATGATTCTCACTGCTGGCGGTATTGATGCCCATATTCATTTTATTTGTCCCCAACAGATAGAAGTTGCGATCGCTTCCGGTATTACCACCATGATCGGCGGTGGTACTGGCCCAGCTACAGGTACAAATGCCACTACCTGCACTCCCGGCCCTTGGAATATTTACCGAATGTTGCAAGCTGCTGATGCTTTTCCCGTCAACTTAGGATTTTTGGGTAAAGGTAATGCCAGCCAGCCCCAAGGACTTGTAGAACAAGTAAATGCTGGTGCAATGGGGTTAAAACTACATGAAGACTGGGGAACCACACCCGCAGCAATTGATACTTGCCTTAGCGTTGCTGATGAATATGGTGTGCAAGTAGCGATTCATACTGATACCCTGAACGAAGCCGGATTTGTCGAAGATACGATCGCAGCTTTCAAGAATCGTGTCATCCACACCTATCACACCGAAGGCGCAGGCGGCGGACACGCGCCAGATATTATCAAAGTTTGCGGACAAGCCAACGTTCTGCCATCTTCCACCAATCCCACACGCCCTTACACTTTAAATACCTTAGATGAACACCTGGATATGTTGATGGTATGCCATCATCTTGACCCAGCGATCGCTGAAGATGTCGCTTTTGCTGAATCTCGTATCCGCCGAGAAACCATTGCCGCCGAAGATATTTTGCACGACTTAGGCGCATTTAGCATGATTTCTTCCGATTCTCAGGCAATGGGAAGAGTAGGCGAAGTGATAATTCGCACTTGGCAGACATCTCACAAAATGAAGGTGCAACGGGGAACTCTTAACCCACAAGGAGCAGAGCAAAAAGCGGATAACTTTCGGGCAAAAAGATATGTTGCTAAGTATACAATTAACCCTGCGATCGCTCACGGGATTGCTCAATATGTGGGTTCAGTGGAAGAGGGAAAATTAGCAGATTTATGTTTGTGGCGTCCCGCGTTTTTTGGTGTCAAACCAGAGATAGTCATTAAAGGCGGAATGATTGCATGGGCGCAAATGGGCGATGCTAACGCCAGTATTCCCACACCGCAACCAGTGTATATGCGATCGATGTTTGGTAGTTTTGCAGGGGCGCGTCATGCCACATCATTAACTTTTATTTCCCAAGCAGCTTTAGAGAAAGAAATTCCCAGCCAGCTAGGTTTACAAAAGGCAGCAGTTGCAGTTTCTGGGACACGGCAATTGAGTAAGCGGGATATGAAGCTGAATGATGCACTACCTCACATTGAAGTAGATCCAGAAACATATCAAGTTAGGGCAGATGGTGAGTTGCTGATTTGTGAACCTGCGACAGTTTTACCAATGGCACAGAGATACTTTTTGTTTTAGTTCATGACCGAGCAACTTACTGATTACGATAGTCCTTGGAAAGAAGTCAAAATAATTCGTAATTGATAATTCGTAATTCGTAATTATTATCCCAAAACTAAACTCACTTGCTTCAAAATAATAATGCTACACGCTTTTGTGTGTTCATTGATTAATCAAGTTCCTCTCTATTCTTCAATTACGAATTACGAATTACGAATTAGTAATTATATTGTGATGGCGCATCTCAAGACCAAAGCAACGCAACGAAACCCACAAAATCGGCTACAGTGGAAACTAAGCCTAGTCAGACGGCTGTATGAACGGGGATATAGCCGGAAAGATATTCGGGAACTATTTCGGTTTATCGACTGGATAATGGTTTTGCCAAAAGAGTTGGCACTTAGTTTTAAAACAGAAGTTAGAAGTTACGAGGAGGCAGATAGAATGCGGTACGTAACTAGTATTGAAAGGCTAGCAAAAGAAGAAGGAATTGTCGAAAATGCTAGAGAAAGCATCATTACAGTTCTAGAAACACGATTTGGAGAAGTGCCAAGCTCTATTGTAGAAGTTATCAATGGAATAGAAGAACCATCTGTACTCAAAATGCTTCTCAAAAATGCGATCGCAATTCCTTCCACAGCAGAATTTCAGCAAATTTTAGATAACCTCACCTCTGCGAAATGAGCGTAGGCATCGAGTGGCTTGTTGCCAGATATCGCTCTTAAAGATGAGAGTAACATTGCCCTCATCAATTTTTTGTTTTGGAGTTACGATCAAATAGTTAAACGTTGCATCTGATATAGAAAATCATGCTACCTTTTAAGAAAAAAATTGTGACTGATGAAGCCATGCGTCCGGTAGCGGTGTTGATTGATTATCAGGACTGGCAGCAAATTGAGAAGATATTAGAAGCTCATCAATCACAAAAAAAACAAGAGTTTAACTTAAACGAGTATGCAGGTGTAATTCAACTAACTCAAGATCCTTTGGAATATCAGCAGCAAATTAGGGATGAGTGGTGTTGACACAACCTTTAATTTTATTAGATACAAATATAGTCTTGTATTTTTTGGGTGGTCGTTTGGTAAACCCACTACCATCAGGACAATATTTTATTTCAGTGATTACTGAGATTGAATTACTCTCTTATCCAAGTCTCAGTCTAGAAGAAGAAACAAAAATTATTGATTTTTTAAATAAAATTACAGTTGTTGATATTGATAATAATATTAAAAATTTAACAATTGCATTTCGCAAACAATATAGACTTAGGGTTCCTGACGCAATAATTGTAGCAACTGCAAAATCTCTAAATGCAATATTGTTTACAAATGATGTCAGATTGGCTAATTTAACAGAAATTAACACTCAGTCAGTACAAATTGTGTAATGGGAGTGATCGCTATTCCTTTCACAGCAGAATTTCAGCAAGTTTTAGATAGTCTCACCTCTGGGGAATAAATGTAGGCATAGAGCGGCTCATTGCCAGATATCGCTCTTAAAGATAAGAGTAAAGTTGCCCTCATCGATTTTCTGTCTTGGAGTTCCGATCAAATAGTTAAATGTTGCATCTTTTTAATTTTTAATTACCTTATAAGTAGGTAGGCACGATAAAATCCATATATGTTTAGTTTTGTAAAAACGGTGAAATAACGTATTTGTAAGGTATGTGCTAATTTTACATTTAGTTACGTAATTGTAAATTTTCCCACCCACTTATTTAGATAAAAGCAAAGTATCCTCAATTTCCTGCCTGACTTCGCGGCTTATATAACAATCACTATTCAGGCAATTTACCAGTAATACATTGGCATCGTAAGACTGCTGTAAAATTTTATTTTGTGAGTCGTTGAATTGCCAATGTTTTCCAATATTACGATACTTAATCATCATAATTCTTAGTTGCTCATGCCAAGCCTGATCATGCGTTTGGTAAGACTGCTCTGGCTGATGATGTTTATCATTTGTATGTCTTTGCTCCCTAAGCTGTTCTAATATATTTCTGAATTCCAAATTATGCGTTAGTTCAAAACTAATAGATAAGTCGTCGAATTCATAATCAGATAGTGTTACAGCAAGGTCAAGATCAATAGCCAGATTCTGCTCAAGTCCGAGCCTGAAATCATTTGCTATATGACTATCAAGGACTGTATCTATGCTTCGCCCTAAATCCAAATTTGAGACAATATTATTATGGGTTATGTTAAAGTCTAAAGAAAAATCGATAGCAAAATAAACTGCTCTAATTGCTGCTGGTTTATATCCAGCATGAATACATAGAGCTTTTTCATTTGCCCAATTCAAAAACTTTTTTAGCTTCTCATCTGCACATAATAAACTATCAACTTTTTGCTTCATAAAGCGTACTAAATCATCAGCTTTACGCATCATGCCTGTAGTTAGTAAAAATACCTCGCGCCAGCGTGTTTCAGTAATATGTTCTGCTAACTTTTGTATAGCATTGATATCTCGTATTTCTACAATTTCTCGGGCAGCAAAATACTCCTGAAACGTCAGGTGCGAAAATGAATAGATGCCTTTTGCTCGTTCTACCAGTAGCCCATGTTGTGCTTCAATCGACTCCAAAACGGCTTTGCTGTCAAGTTTCAAAACTTCAGGTTCGGAATTGACATCACGTAAATTTTGAATGAAATCAGCAATATACGTCTCAACCATTCTTTGCTTAAAGAAATAGTCCTTTTGCTCAAAAGTAGTCAGGGCAATATGGCTCAGTAAGTCTTCCTTACGCTGTAATGACAAGTTTTTATAAATTTGATCACGCTCAATATTGCGTTTGGCGTCCCATTTTTTGAGCAACACATCTAACCCTTCTTTATAAAGTTCTGAACGATTTGCTGGAAAATCTGCACTTTCACCAAACACCAAACACAGTAGCGTTAACAATAAAGGGTTGGTTGCCAGTTCTTGAATCGGTTCGTTATCCTTGAGTTTTTGGATAAAACGTTTCCCTTTCACCGGGTCACTTAATCGGAACCAGTTTTGGGCAAAAATGGCAATTTGTTCTTGGTCAAAATCCGCCATTTCCACTTCTGTAAACCGTTCAAAAGTGTATTCTTTGGCAGCAATTCGACACGTCATTATGAACTGATTGGTATGAAAGTTATCAGACAGATATAGAATTTGCCGTAAGACACGCTTCGTATCCTCTTCGCGCACTTCATCCAAACCATCTAGCAAAATCAATGCCTTACCTTGTCTCAATAGTTTTTCTGCTTTGAAGCTGGCATTCTTCACTCCAAAACCTGACAATTGTTGAGCAACATATTTCAACACATCTGGCTGTTTGGGTGCTTCTGCGAAATTCTTAAGGGTGATAAATAAGGGAACTCGGTTTGTTAAATACTCTCCCTCAATGCACTGCATCGCCAAATACTTCAAAAATGTGGTCTTACCTGCTCCGGGTTTTCCCAAAACCATCAGCTTATTGTAGCGTTGCACCACTTCCAGCCCCGATATTCGCTTCTCTGTTACTCGGCTGAGTCCAAAGTGATCAAAGTGTTCTGGATTACAGTTTTGCAACAGTTCAGGGATATCTAGTCGCCTGCGTCCTGTAATTTTCTCTAGAATGTTGACGTTGGTATAGATACCTCGCTCTCCAGTTAACTCAATCGGTTGAGGCATATCCAACACGCGCATGGTTCCACATTTTTCTTTAATGCTGGGTTTAACCTTTTCGCGGATTTCTTGAACTAGAGCATCAATATCATCCTTTGCAACATCAGCAGTTGATCTACCAGAAGGTTTCTGCTGGGAATATCGCTTTTGTAGATACTCCCGCAAACGGGTTTCTTTCACAGGCCCGCTGCCACTGATACTGAACTTCTTGTAAATACCTGTCAGGCAACTACTTAGATTGCTCTCAGAGATGTGAAATGCTTGTGTAACTTCAACTCGGCTCTTGCTATTACCAAAGATTTCCACAAAAACTGCCTTTTCTCTATTTGACAATTCGCTGTATTGCTCTAGTTGTGTAAAGAAGTCTTTTGGTAACGACATATACCTATTGTAAAATCGGCTTCAAGTTAAGTTTAGCGTGCCGTGTGTTTCAAGCGAATTACGGCAAGGCATGAGATGTCAAGACAAGTCAATCTAAGTCACTACAAGTCAAATAAATAACTACAAAACAAAATTGCGACATTGAACTCAGTCAAACAACTGAGGCGATCGCAATGTTAGAAATATTAATTACTCTGATTCTCAAAAAATCTATTGAAGTTATCCTAGTGCTATTGCTGAAAAAAATCTGGGCATGGCTGCTGAGGGATGAAAGCTTTCAATGTCTCAACCACTTTCTGAAAATGCAGATTCTCATACTCTATCTTGATTGGATTTTGCTCAAAACATCTCTAAAGTCTCTGCCTGAGCCAACAAAAGAGAACGATTCACACACATATAGCTAGACAAATTGTTACAAATACAGCTAGTCTTATCAAAAATTTGCTTTTACCCTGTACCTTGCATCTATAATGACTTCACAATCTTCTCGTTCTGGCAAAATTCTGGTTGTTGATGACTCTCCTGATAACGTGTTTTTGATCAAAACTATTTTGGAGGAAGAAGGTTACACCATTAGCACCGCAGAAAATGGGATTTCGGCCTTGGCAGAATTGAAAGCTTCTCCTTGTGACTTGGTTCTACTGGATCTGATGATGCCAGATATGGATGGGTATGAAGTTACCAAGCACATTCGTGGGGAGATGAAATTGCCGCAATACATCCCTATATTGCTAATCACTGCCCACGATACGCCCAACGTCGCCCACGGTTTAGACTTGGGTGCTGATGATTTTATCCGCAAACCTGTAACAGTAGACGAATTGCTGGCACGAGTGCGATCGCTCCTCCGTTTGAAGCATAGTATGGATGAACGTGATGAAATTGCCCGCCAGCGAGAAGATTTTGTCTCCCGCCTCACCCACGATTTACGCACTCCCTTAGTCGCCGCCGATCGCATGTTAATGCTATTTCAACAAGGTGCGTTGGGAACATTATCACCGCAAATGCAGGAAGTAATCGCCATTATGGCCCGTAGTAATCTCAACCTGCTAACTATGGTCAATACCTTATTAGAAGTTTATCGCTTTGAAGCAGGTCGCAAAAGCTTGGCATTTCAACCAGTTAACCTGGGACGTTTGCTAGAGGAGGTGACTGGAGAATTAGCACCTCTAGCTCAAGATAAAAAACTGTCGCTAAATTTAGATTTTACTGAAGAGTCAAACACAGTGATGGGCGATCGCTTAGAATTACATCGTCTATTTACAAACCTTATCGGCAATGCAATCAAATTTACCGATTCTGGGTCTGTGACTATTCGTTTCACTCCTCAACATCAGTTCACATCTGGAAAACCCAATTCCGTTGAATATATTAGCGTTGAGATCGCAGATACTGGCCCAGGTATTCGTCCTGAAGAACAAGCCACCATATTTGAACGATTTCGCCAAGGTAGCCACAAGAGTTCTGGTAGTGGCTTAGGACTCTACCTTGCTCGTCGAATTGTCGAGGCACATCAAGGCATTATTTTGCTGAATTCTGAGTTGGGCAAAGGTAGTGCATTTATTGTCCTTTTACCCACCACAACCTGAGAAAATTAGCAATTATAATTTATGAATTACGGAGTATTTTTTCCTGATATTTCATAAATTATGACTTTACTAATATCTACCAAGAATTGAAAGTAAATATTCCAATTAGCAAGTCAAACACTAAAAATTGACGAATTCAATGCGCTGAGATAGCAGCACTACATTCAACACTTTTGTTTTTTAGGGTACAAACAATGATTACCACTGAATTATCTAACATTGGCGATATTATCCAGAATCAGCGACAGTTTTTTGAAACTGGCAAAACTAAAAATGTCACTTTTCGCATTGAACAACTTAAAAATCTCAAGCAAGCAATAATTGAGCATGAACAAGCAATAGTCGAGGCATTAAAAGCGGATTTACATAAACCAGAATTGGAGACTTACCTTACAGAAATAGGTGTAGTTAAAGAAATTGATTATGCTATAAAACATCTCAATACCTGGACTAAGCCTAAAAAAGCAGCCGTTTCCTTTGATTTTTTTTCCTACTCAGCGAGGATTTATCCAGAACCGTTAGGGGTTGTTTTAATCATTGGCCCTTGGAACTATCCATTTCAGTTAATTATCTCACCGTTAGTCGGTGCGATCGCAGCCGGTAATTGTGCAATTATCAAACCTTCAGAAATTGCTTCTCATACCTCTGATGTCATTGCTAAGATTATTGCCAAACATTTTGATCCCGCTTATATTGCAGTGGTTGAAGGAGGCGTAGAAGCTAGTGAAAAACTACTTGCAGAAAAGTTTGACCATATCTTTTTTACTGGTGGCACAGCCATCGGCAAAATCATCATGGCAGCAGCAGCAAAATATCTCACACCAGTTACTTTAGAATTGGGTGGCAAAAGTCCTTGTATCGTAGATAGTGATATTAATCTTGAATACACTGTCAGACGAATCACTTGGGGAAAATTTATTAATGCTGGACAAACTTGTATCGCCCCTGACTATCTTTTAGTTAATCAAAAAATCAAACAAGATTTAATAGATGGGCTGAGAAAATGCCTAAAAGAGTTTTATGGTGATAATCCTGTAAGCAGTCCTGATTATGCTAGGATTATCAGTCAAAAACACTTTGATAGATTGGTTAACTTTCTCAAAGATGGTGAAGTTATCATTGGTGGAGAAAATCAACCTTCAGAGCGTTATATTGCCCCCACTGTGATTGATAATGTCTCTTTGAAAGATTCTGTAATGCAGGAAGAGATTTTTGGCCCCATTTTACCCATTATTGAATATACTGACATTGCCGAAGCGATCGCGTTGATTAACTCTAGACCCAAACCCTTAGCGTTATACTTATTTTCTCAAAACAAAAATCTCCAAAAGCGAGTTTTGCAGGAAACTTCGTCTGGTGGAGTCTGTATCAATGACACAGTGATGCAGGTTGGTGTCTCGTCTTTACCATTTGGTGGAGTGGGAGATAGCGGTATTGGCAACTATCACGGCAAAGCTAGTTTTGACACTTTTTCCCATAACAAAAGTGTATTGCAAAACTCCTTCTGGCTCGATTTAAAATGGCGATACGCTCCTTATGAAGGCAAATTGCCGCTCATAAAGAAACTTTTGGGTTAAAAAAAGCTAGGAGTTAGAAATAAAAATCCCCAACTCCTAACTATGCCAATTTTAGATTTTGAATTGAAGGAAAAATCTAAAATCTAAAATCCGAAAGTGAAAAATCCCTAACTTTTACAACCCGAAAGCGTTGCTGTAACGCTCTTCAGCCCAAGGTTCACCACGGCGATGGTAGCCATTGCGCTCCCAAAAACCAAGTTCTTCACCAGCTAAAAACTCTAAACCATTAATCCACTTAGCACTTTTCCAAGCGTAGAGGTGGGGAACAACTAGCCGCATCGGGCCACCGTGTTCAGATGGAAGGTCTTCACCAAAGACTTTAAAGGCAAAGAAGTTTTCTTCTCGGATGAAATCTTCTACAGAAATATTGGTAGTGTAGCCGCCATAGCAGTGTTCCATAATGTGGGCTACTTTCGGATCTAACTCAATCAGACCCATAAAATCTGTAACTTTAATGCCAGTCCATTTGACATCAAGCTTAGACCAGCGCGTTACACAGTGGAAGTCTGCTGTAAATTCGTGTTGAGGTAGCGCCATAAAATCTGACCAACTAAAGGTAGCAGGTTTTGCCAAACCCCAAACTTTAAACTCCCATTCCTCAATGCTGACTTGGGGAGTTGCGCCGTAAGTTAATACGGGGAAACCTTTAGCTAAGTGTTGACCAGGAGGGACACGTTCCCCCTCTTCTTTCCCTGGTTTCTGAAAAAATTTTCCTAGCATAGTTGGAGAAAAATAAGTTTTCTCAAAGTGTTTACAAGCTTTTTTCCTGAGTTGCTAACAGTACCAGATATTTTACTTTTTATATGGTTACTTAATCATTACTCATCAGTAATGGGTAATGGGTAATGGATATTCCCAATTACTCACTACCAATTTTTCTCGATTTAATGAGCTTGTGTAGAGTATCTATGATTCAAAATGCAATCAGGAAAGCTAATAAAAAGCGTTTAATCCAGTGGTAAGAAGATTGGTGCTGTTTATGCTTTGCCTGACTGGGAAATTATGATTCTTCTTCCTCTTCTTCAGCAGCTGGATAGACAAATGTAGAACGTCCAGTCAAAATTGACTTACCCAAAGATAGGGCTTTCTGAGCTTCGACGACAGCTTTGTGTCTCCAGGTAGCTCGACGTTTATCTCGTTTTGATTTGGAAGTTTTCTTCTTAGGAACAGCCATGTCAGCAGATATCGTGATTCTTGACAACCTTCTTATTCTAGTCCATCCACTGACGTGAAGAACAACAGTAAGTGGTTGAGACTGAAGTAAAACACGGGGACAGAGGGAATTTTTTCAATCTTCCACTCTTTACGTCTCCGTGTCTAGCTCAACCCGTCATTTTTTGGTTGGTACACTGACACTGCTAGCTGCTGTAGAGCTATTGTCAAAGAAAAGTAGCGATCGCGCCGTTTTAAAATAAGTCGCCCAATTTTGAGCATCAGGACGCGATCGCCATTGGGGACGACTAACATCTAATGCCAGAACTGGTGCGATCGCTCCATAATTTTGTACGGAGATAATTATTGAAACATCTGTCACCAAGATATCTTGGTCGAAACTCCTCTGAGCAGCTGCCCTCGCGGCCGCTTCCGCCCTCCTGAGAACGGTTTCATAGTTTTCTTCCGGTAGGCGGTCAATAGCTAGATCGACTCTAGCGGTGTAAGCTCGCACAACCTGGGGTGCGATCGCTTCCGTCAAAAACCACGCAGGAATGGTAGATCCGAGCAAAATTAATAAAGGAATTATCCGGATTTGTCTGGCAATTTGGCTAATAAATGAAAAGGGAGCGATCGATGATGGTAGGTGAGCAGAAATTTTGCTCATGACCTTCTATCTCCTTAGTAACTATCTGTTATTGAAATTAGGTAAAAGGTATTTTCCGACTAACTAACGTAATAAAAATTACATTCTAACTTAAGATTCCATCAGAATCACCTAGAGCATAAGACATAGGTTAGCTTTGTTTTTTTGGCAAAGCCAACCGCAATTTTAAGACCACTTACAATAACTGACAAAGAGCGGGATGGCAAATTACTGGGCGATCGCGATTGGCATCAATCACTATCAGTTATTTCAACCTTTAAGTTGTGCCCAAGCGGATGCTGAGGCACTAGAGGATTTGTTGGTGACAGAGGCAGGCTTTCTCCCCAAACATTGCCTGCTAATGACGGATACTTCGCCGCCAATGGGAGATAGATCGACTTATCCAACTAAAGAGAATATTCTGCTGCTGCTTGAGGATTTGGCAGCGACAAGTTGGCAACCAGAAGACTATCTGTGGTTATTTTTTAGCGGTTATGGAGTCAACTACAAGGGCAAAGATTACTTAATGCCAGCAGAGGGCAATCCCGAACTGGTACAAGAGACTGGCATAGAATTGCGATCGCTAATGCAAAGTCTCCAACTTGCTGACTTGAATGTATTGCTACTACTAGATATCAACCGCGCTTTTGGCACTCAAGCGGATGCTCCTGTTGGTGAAGAAACAATAGAACTAGCCCAAGAATTACAACTTGCGACAATTCTTTCTTGTCAACCAGAGCAATTTTCCCACGAAAGTAGCGAATTAGGTCACGGATTCTTTACAGCAGCCTTGTTAGAAGCTTTGCGTTCTGGTAATGGCACCAACTTGTCAGATTTAGAAAGCTATCTAAGCCTGATCGTGCCAAAATTATGTCACCACCACTGGCGGCCTGTCCAAAACCCTGCCACAATCATCCCATCAAGGGCGCAGGTAATATTGCCAGAATTGGCAATTGAAAAGGAATTTGAAGCAAATCCGGTGATTTATCCAGAAGAATCTTTTGCTGTCGCCCTTGCAGCCCCTCCTCTCGATGATTACCCTAGAACTTCAGCAGAACGGGGGAGATGGGGAGAAGCTAGTGTGAACTCCTCCCAACAGGTGAAGGCTCACAAGGTTGAGAAGCCTAAAGTCCAAGAGTCAGCTACTAGCCTAGTTTCTCAGCCAATGGCGGAAACTTCTTTAGGAGGGAATCCGAGGGGAAGATTTATCCCCAATTCTGCCAAAGGTTACGTCTCTCGATTACCACCGAATCAGCCAAGTATCCCTTTTTGGAAACAGTTTATCTTGTGGGGCGGAGGCAGCTTGCTGGTCGCAGGTTTAATTGCTGTAGTTTTTCTTCGCAATCAAGAAACTTTTAGAATTAAGCAAATATCAGGCATATCGCCGAATGCTAACGATCGCCAGGTTATCGAAAATTTACCAAGCGATCCCACTCCAGTAGTTAGACTTAACAACCAATCTAGCGCCCAAATAACCTCTAATTCCGAGTCTAAAAAGCGGAATCAAGCAGTATTAGACTTGGCAAAAATGTCGCTCAGACAAACTCAGGCTAGCGATTTGAGCATGGCGATCGCTACAGCCCGGAAAATTAAACCCGGTGAACCACTATACGAACAAGCTCAGGAGAATATTAAGATTTGGAGTCGAATGATTTTAGATTTAGCAGAGGGTCGTGCTAAACAGAGACAGTATGCTGCTGCTATTGCCGCCGCTCGATTAATCGCCAAAGATGAAGCCCCCTACGCCAAAGCACAAGCAGCAATTAACCTGTGGCGGTTAGAGGGCAAGCAGTATGTGAGTAACAAAACTCTTTTAGATGCAGCTAATGGCTTAATTAAGTCTGGACAGGCATCTACCTACAATCGGGCGATCGAAGTTGCCAAGAAAGTACCCGCAGGTCAACCAGGCTTTGATAGTGCCCAAAAATCGATCAATAAATGGAGTGAGAAAATTTTAGATATGGCAAAGCGTCGCGCCACCGAAGGAGATCGCAATGCAGCAATTGCGACTGCTACTTTAGTACCAGAAGAAACAGGCGCTTACGAAGACGCTCAAGATGCCATTCAAAAATGGCAAAAGAAATAATAAAAAAATAGTAAAAAATAGCAGGGAGTCAGGAATTAGGAGTTATATTATTGATCCCTGACCCATTACTCCTAACTCCTGACTTTTCCTTCAACAGTACTGTGATACATCTTCGCCGCATTCATCGGCTAGATAGCACAGCGCTCGGAAACGTAAACCAACCACTTCTTCGTATAAGGGGTTGAGTTTGCACATTGGCGGAATGTGAAACAGGGTTTTCCCAAATACTTTGACATCTCGCTCAAAGGGACACTGAGATGGGATCGCTTTACATAAACGGTGAGCTAGTTGGCGATCGCTGATTTTAATGTTTTCTAGACGCTGCCGTAAAGGTCGGAGAATATCCCAGTAAGGCTTAGAAATGGAACGGTTTAGCTGGGTTACTTTGTGTTGACTAGTCTCTGCTTGATTGATTGATACCCAGCTAGCCAGAAAAATCTTTTTTGTGGTATTGTCGAATACCTTCATGATTTATCCTCTGTATTATTGAGGTTATTCACCTTTTTGATGAATATATACAACGTGGCAGCGAACTTTCCCGGAAAAATCGCGTCCTGACTGCGATATAATATAATACCTAATTAGCCACTTAAGTCAGAACTTAATTTATTACTACGTCAAGTTAATCGCAATTTTCTGGGGATCGGTAGTGTAATATTACGATCTTGTTCATAACTTGACATAGTTTAGATTTTAGTAAAGACATCAGTCATTGGATAGGTTTTAGTGTAACATTTACAGAACTTAATATAGGGTCTCTCTAAAAGTATTTTTGCTAAGTATAAACATCAGTAATACCCTAGAAGGCATTTTTCCGCTCAGTGTTCCCACTTTCTCACGTAAGTGTGTCTTATTCATTGCTGACTGAATACCGTAGAAATAGTGATTTTTGATCGAGTAGAATTGATTGCATTTCACAAAACTGAGGTTGTCAGTGGCAATTTGAGAGTGATATAGTCTGAAGCGTTAAAATCAGATGAGTTTGCTTATGGGTGTTTCCGTACTCTACAGCGCAATTCCTCCTTCCAGTACGCTGTATGCACGCCTTCAACGTGAAAAGGCACTCAGCCTCCTTGTAGTTTCTCTTTTCCCCTATGGTTGCGGTATTTTCCGCTTTTTTGAGATTGACCCTGAAGAGGTTAATGAAATCCTTGAAGATTTTATTGAAACACACCAAGAAACTTTTGGATCTGAGCTAGAAGCAGATCGGGTAATCTCTGAATTGCGGTTTGAGTTAAGGCTTACTCGTCAAGCCTATCCAGGGATTGAAGATAGAACAGCATTACTAGAAAAAACATCTGTTGATATCGGGGAACGTTTGTCGCAGGAGCTATCGAGAAGAAACGTTGCGAATGCCGATGAGATTGTTGATAAGCTCATGTTTGGAGATAAAACCCTTGCTCCAACTCTGTTATCAACAGAAGAGTCATTGGGACTTATATCTTATGAGCTAGTCAGTGAAGGAGCCAGCATTTTTCGACAGATCGATCCTGAAACACTGTTTGCAAGAGATGAATCGTGTTTTGAAGACTTCGAGCGGTGGAGAAATCTGTATCTTTTAGCAGCCGAGAAAAATGAGGAGATATTGGTTGCTGTTGCTTGAGGCGACAGCAATCTAACAAGTTAGATCCCTATGCCGTGTTGAACATTGCAAAATTTAGGCGATCGCAATCAGTGTAGTATTTTTTTTGTTTCACAAACATCCTTAAGCTGAAAGCACCTGCTGGGCTGTCAGAGTTAGTTCTGCGAATATTTGAGAAATAATCTGCTGCTTTCCAGTGAAAACAGTTTGCTTGTAACTACCACTGTCCAGCAAACACACTGTCACCTGATTTTTTAAGGGGTCAACAATCCAATACTCGACTACACCAATAGCTGCATACTCAGAGGTTTTTTGGTTATAGTCCCTGTCAACAGATTCAGGACTTACCACCTCAACTAATAGGGGTGGAGCAGTTTTGAGGATAGCTGAAGTACTCTCAATACTTTGTGCCTGTTGATTGGTAATCACACAAATATCAGGTCGCCTGGGTTGTTTATTGGTCAGCACCTCTGTTCCGTTAGGACGCGGTTGTAAAGGCAGTCCCATTTTTTGAATTTCTAAAAAGAAGCGAACTAAGAGTAAGGTAATAATCGCCTCATGCTTACCAGTACCAGGAGGCATTTCTAGCAGCACCCCATCCTCAAGTTCATATTGCTTATCTGTGCCATCATCAAAATTGATGTACTCATCAAGAGTACTAATTTTTATTGGTGTTTTAGTCATAGCGATCGCCTCCAATAACTATAACTATAAGCAAATATAAACTTCTGCGGCTTCTATACCCACAATCGGAAAGTATATTTCATGCCAAAGCGCAAAGACCTTAGAAGAAAAACTCTACGTCTCTGCGCCTCTGCGTGAAATTTTACCTTAAATTACGATGCTACTTGAGCAGCAGTCCGAGTGCGTCGTCTTCTACCATCAGCAACTTTTACAGGTGGTTCATCAGGAATTTGCATCAACAAAGTCACAGATGGCTGACATTGCAATTCCCGGCGGATGGAACGTTGCAATTCTCGTTCTAAAGTTCCTTGTAATCCACCCCAGTCTATATCTGCTGCTTCACCTTGCTCAGGAGCAAATTCTGTCCAGCGCACAGTGAGGATTTCTTCAATCCGTTGTTTTACCCAGGTTTGTAGTAGCGATCGCTCTACACTTGTAACTACACCCCGGAGGTGAGTTTCTGGTTTGGCTAACAGTTTACCATTCCAATCAATGGCAGCTGCAATGGTAATAATGCCTTCTGAAGCCATGCGTTGCCGTTCTTGTAAAACTTTGGAACTTACCATACCCGAACTGGTAGTATCCACCAATTCAATACCAGATGGCACTTTACCAGCGACGCGAATGGCATCTTCAGTCAGTTCGACAATATCACCATTCTGGATAATAATCATATTTTCTGCGGGAATGCCCATACTCTGAGCCGTTTCTGCGTGCTTCACTAGCATCCGATGTTCGCCGTGAAATGGCACAAAGAATTTGGGTCGAGTTAAGGCAATCATCAACTTTTGTTCTTCCTGACAGCCGTGACCGGAGACGTGAATCCCTTTATCCCGTCCATAGACTACTTTTGCACCTTGAATCATTAATTTATCAATGGTGTTGACTACAGCGATCGTATTTCCGGGAATTGGGTTAGCAGAAAATACTACCGTATCTCCTTCGCGGATTTTGATGTGCGGGTGTTCTTTATTGGCGATGCGGGTCATTGCTGCCATCGTTTCACCCTGAGAACCTGTAGTTAAAATTAGTACTCTTTCATCAGGTAGATTGCGGACTGCGTGCAATGGTTGCAGCAAATTATCTTCACACTTGATGTAACCTAAATTACGGGCATGAGCAATCAAGTTGAGCATGGAACGCCCCACAATCGTCACTACACGATTTTGCTTTTTGGCGATATCCAAAATCATGTTGATGCGATGGACGCTAGAAGCAAAGGTTGTGACGAATAATCGTCCAGTGGCTTGACTAAATACTCTCTCCAGATTGGGATAAACTGAACGTTCTGAAGGTGTAAATCCTGGTGTTTCGGCGTTAGTGGAATCACTTAGCAGACAAAGAACGCCTTTTTCACCATGTTCTGCTAAACGTTGCAAATCAAACTTTTCCCCATCTACTGGGGTGTGATCGATTTTGAAATCCCCTGTGTGAATGACTACACCAAGGGGAGTATGAATGGCAACAGTGAAACTATCAGCGATGGAGTGGGTGTTGCGGATATATTCCACTAAAAAGTTTTTGCCAATTCGCACTACATCTCGTGGTAGAACAGTTCTAATTTCTGTGCGATCGCGGACTCCTGCTTCTTCTAACTTACCCTCTAGCATTGCCATTGCTAGCCTCGGCCCATAAATTACGGGAATATCAAATTGCTTGAGATGGAAAGCAATTCCGCCGATATGGTCTTCATGACCATGAGTCACGATCATCCCTTTGATTTTGTGGCGATTTTCCCGCAGATAGGTCGTATCTGGCAGAACAATATTGACTCCATGCATCGCTTCTGTGGGAAAAGCCAATCCTGCATCTAACAGGATAATTTCATCGTCATACTCAAAAAGACAGGTATTTTTCCCAATTTCATGCAAACCGCCTAAAGGAATAATTTTCAAGGCGGAATTATTAGCTTCGTTTTTAGCCATTTTCTCCTGAGATTGTTACTTGTGGTGAATTAAGTTGATAGTTAACGAACTTGTATTTAAGACAACATCATCTGTCTTTTAAGTCAGTCTGAAAGCAATCAAGTTTTAATTGAAATTTTCAATTTGTTATTCAATAAAATCGACTGTATACTCAAGGATTCATAGTATATATATCAGTCCTAGCACAGGTTTTTAAATTACAACTTATGAACAATTATGGTCATTGTTTATATGTATCTTTAAAAAGTAGCAGATCGGCAACGCTTAACCAGATGGTGGCTAGATTAAACTAAGTTCTTTTAGAACAGCTTCTAGCTTTTGACTTACTTCTAAATCAGCTTCACATAGCGGCGGACGAGTTGAACCAACCTCCCAACCTTGAAGTTTCAGTGCTTTTTTCACTGGAATGGGATTTGAAGTGAGAAATAAAGCTTTAAACAACGGGAAGAGTTGGAGATGAATGTCGCTTGCTACCTCAATTTTTCCTGCAATAAAAGCTTGGATCATCTGCTGTAGTTGGTTTCCTACAAGATGAGAAGCCACACTAACCACACCCTTTGCCCCGATTGCTAACAAGGGCAAAGTCATGTAATCATCACCAGAATAGATGTGGAATTCTTTTGGTGTCAAGCGACGAATTTCGCTTGCCTGATCTATGTTACCAGTGGATTCTTTAATCCCAACAATATTACTAACCTTCGCTAACCGGGCAACTGTTTCTGGCTGAAGGTTTTGTCCGGTACGACCTGGGACATTGTATAACAACAATGGTAAGTCGGGACAGGCTTGTGCTATTGCCTGAAAGTGCGCTTCCAATCCCGCTTGTGGCGGTTTGTTGTAATAAGGAACAACTTGTAAGGAACCATGTACTCCTATCTTAGACGCTTTTTGAGTTGCAGCGATCGCTTCTTTGGTGGAATTTGAACCACAACCTGCGATTACCTTGGCTTTTCCTGCCACGGACTGCAATACCTCGACAAACAACTGGTATTCCTCATCCCAAGTCAGGGTAGGGGATTCTCCGGTTGTGCCGCACACCACCAATGTATCTGTACCGTTGTTAGCTAGATGCGCCGCCAATTCTGCCGCTACACCATAATCTACACTACCGTCTGCTTTAAACGGCGTAATCATAGCGGTTAAAACATTACCAAAATCTCCCACCCTGTTTTCACTCCTGATTACCCATATTTTTGTATCTTGGTGGTTTCCTATTGTGATAACCTATCTGCAAATTGCTTTCAACAGTGATTTGCACATTTGGTCTTTTTCATTAGTTATTTATTCTTACTAATTACTAGCTTGAAACGTAAGCCTTAGCAGGTTTGAGTAGATTTTTTTCTACCAGCAACTCGGCGATTTGTATTGCATTCAGTGCTGCACCTTTGCGGATTTGGTCGCCGCACAACCATAATTCCAAGCCACAAGGATGAGAAATATCCTGACGGATTCTTCCCACTAATACTTCATCTTTACCAGTTGCTTCAATTGGCATCGGAAAATGATTAGTTTCCCAATCTTCTACCAATTTTACTCCAGGGGAGGAATTTAAAATTTCTCTGGCTTCCTCTGCACTAAAGGGAGTCTCAAATTCTAAGTTAATGGCTTCTGAATGGGCGCGGAGTACGGGAACCCGTATACAGGTTGCAGTGATTCTGATTTGCTGCGTGCCAAATATTTTCCGGGTTTCATTGACCATTTTCATTTCTTCCTCACAATAACCCAAATCGTTTAATGGTGAGTTATGGGGGAACAAATTAAATGCCAGTGGGTAAGGCAATACCTCAGCAACTGGCGGCTGTCCTTGTAGTATAGCGCTTGTTTGGGTTTTGACTTCTGCCATTGCTCTAGCACCAGCACCACTTGCAGATTGATAGGTTGAAGCCACGATGCGTTGCACTGGTTTAACTTTATGCAATGGCCATACTGCCACAGCCATTAAAATTGTTGTGCAGTTGGGGTTTGCAATAATGCCTTGATGATTAATTGCGGCTTGGGGATTCACCTCTGGCACTATTAAGGGAACTTCCGGGTTCATCCGAAAGGCACTGGAGTTGTCAATTACCACTGCGCCCTTTTCTACGGCAACTGCTGCCCAAGTTTTAGATGTGGAACCACCCGCACTAGCTAGTACTATATCGACATTTTCAAAGGCGCGATCGCTCACTGCCTCTATTGGGATATTTTCACCTTTAAACTGGAGCGATCGCCCTACACTCCGCTCTGATGCCAATAATTTCAAGTCAGCAATGGGAAAATTACGGCTTTCTAATAACTCCAGCAACTCTGTGCCAACAGCACCAGTCGCTCCCAAAATAGCCAAACTATAGGATTTCGACAAACTTGCTTCCTCCTTTAAGAAACTTACTCTGCAATTTATTGGAACAATTGACAATTTGTTTATATTTAAATAGCGAGCGATCGCAGTCTTAAAAAAATTAAATAGATTATAGATTTTTCTCTAATTTAGTTTATCTTTTTACAGATTTAATAAATATTTTATTTACTTGGTTATTTAACTTGGTTATTTAAATTAAGTGAATTAATGTTGCATTTGACAACGACTACCATTCCATATATTTTCATTTACATTTATCTAAACTAGATTATTATATTATACAACAAAGCAAAAGCGCAATTTACCAGAAAACTTATAGATATATCTGCACTTAGCTGTTTTATCTGCTACAAGGTTAGTTGCCAGGATGATGAATGTATTATGATGCAAATGTTATAAAATCGGCAAACCATTGAAAAATCAATCTATGTAGCTAGGCAGCAGATTTACTCCTTGACCACAAGATAGGTAAACTCAATGCTATAACTTTGAAGTACTAGACTATTGGCTGAAAACCAGGATATCACGGTGTTACCCCACCGAATCATTAATTCCTGACTTTGCTTTCCAGTCCTAAATTCAGACTCACTGAAGATTATGGACTGGAGAATAGGGATAAAAATCTTCCAAATTCGCAATGATTCAGCAATTATTACAAATATTAGGCAAGAAACCCCAGACGCTCTTAGCCCTGGGAATGTCAATAATTGTTATGACGGTAAATTGTCAAGTCCTTGGTCATTGGCAGTAAACTGGATCTCTGTGCCAGGACACACCATCCATCCTTGGATGTCATGAAGCCTTGTGACAACCTCCCATCCTCCCTAAAAGACATCAAGCCATAAACGCGAACAATTATTGCGTCTTGTGTGTACTAGGAGATTAAAATACCAGAAAACTAGAGACGAAGCATGAAAGTTACCCAGGAAAAACTTCCCGCCAGCCAAATTGGTCTGGAAATAGAGATTACGCCGGAAATTACCAAGCAAACTTACGAACAGGTCATTAAAAACTTAGCGAGTACTGCCAATATTCCTGGGTTTCGTAAAGGCAAGGTACCTCGGCCGATATTACTACAAAGGCTGGGTACGACTCGTATCAAGGCAGCAGCGCTGGAAGAACTAATTCAAGATGGCATTGAGCAAGCAGTTAAACAAGAAGCTATCCCGGCCATAGGTCAGCCGCAATTGCGCTCCTCTTTTGAGGATTTGATTCAGAATTATGAACCTGGAAAACCCCTGATAATTTCGGCTGCTGTTGATGTAGAACCAGAAGTAAATCTAGTGCAGTACACTGATTTGCTTTTCCAAGCCGAAGAAGTCAAGTACGATCCAGAACAAGTGGAGAGTAGCCTCGACAAGGAACGTCAAGAATTAGCGACATTGATTCCTGTGGAAGGACGTACAGCCCAAATCGGCGATATTGCCGTAGTCGATTTTAAAGGTTCATTCGCCAAAGCTGAGGGTGAAGACGAAACGGCTGAACTAGAACCAATTCCGGGAGCCGAAGCGACTGATTTTCAAGTTGAGTTGCAGGAAGATAAGTTTATTCCGGGCTTTATTTCGGGAATAGTAGGGATGAATCCTGAAGAAACCAAAGAGATTGCAGCGCAGTTTCCAGATCCGTATGCTAATGAAGATTTAGCTGGAAAAGCGGCAACTTTCACAGTGACGCTCAAAGAACTAAAGGAAAAGGAACTACCAGAAATAAATGATGATTTTGCCCAGGAAATCAGCGATTTTGAAACCTTAGAGGAGTTACGCGCTTCTTTGGTAGAGCGATATCAAAAAGAGGCGGACGACAAAACAAAAACAAATAAGCAGGAAGCGTTGTTAACGGAACTGCTTAAGCATGTAGAAGTTGACTTACCACTAACCTTGGTTGAGCAAGAAGTGGATGCAATGCTAACCCAAACAGCAATGCGCCTGTCTCAGCAGGGATTGGATGTAAGGAAGTTGTTTACTCAAGATATTATTCCTCAATTGCGGGAGCGATCGCGGACTGAAGCAATTGAACGCATCAAACGTTCCTTATCCTTGCGGGAAGTCGGTAAACGCGAATCTATTGAGGTAACACCAGAAGAAATCGCAGCCAGAGTCAAAGAACTTTTGGAACAGTACCCAGAGGAGCAGGACGTTGATGAAGATAGACTGCGCTCAATCGTGGAAAACGAACTACTAACCGAAAAAACCATTGATTGGCTCTTAGAACATTCATCTGTTGAACTTGTACCCGAAGGTTCCTTGAGTCTCGCCGAGGAAGAGGAAGCCGTAGAATCCGATGGTGAGGCTGATGTACCTCAGACAGAGGAAGAAAGCAGCGAAACTTCCACAGAAGTCACAGAAGGATAAGAAAAAATCCCACAGCCATAAGTTCACCAGTCCTGAGTTAAAGTACTGGTGAAATGGGTAAGGTAAGAGAGCAGGGAGCAGGTAGAAAATAACCAATTCCCACTTGGATCGAGTCAAAATAATTTAAAGAATTAATGAATATTTGGCAATTTGTGACACATGTTATGGACTGAGCTTGATACTGTGTTACACGAGAGGAAGTTATATGAGGCATAATGGTTAACACGTAGCTATAAAAATCTCATTCGTCGAAAAGGCAGCATTTGCTGCTGAAACATCTGTCCTAAATTATCGTCACAGAAAGCCTGTATGTTTGTATCGCAGTCGGGAAACTACCCCATCAGCAACCAAAGTCGAGTAAACATTAACTCCCAATTGAACAGCCCTAGCAACATCGTGCCGATGGTGGTAGAACAGTCTGGTATGGGAGAAAGGGCTTTCGACATCTACTCCCGCCTGCTGCGAGAGCGGATTATATTTTTGGGAACACCAATAGACGATGCCGTAGCCAACTCAATTGTCGCTCAATTGTTATTCCTAGATTCCGAAGACTCAGAGAAAGACATCCAAATGTATGTTAATTCTCCTGGCGGCTCGGTCTACGCAGGGATGGCAATCTATGATACAATACAGCAAATTCGCCCTGATGTTGTTACCATCTGTTTTGGATTAGCCGCGAGCATGGGGGCATTTTTGTTGACAGCAGGGGCTGCCGGTAAGCGAATGTCTCTGCCCGACTCCCGGATTATGATTCACCAACCACTTGGTGGCGCTCAAGGTCAAGCCATTGACATTGAAATTCAAGCCAGAGAAATTCTTTATGTTAAGGCTAAGTTGAATCAGTTAATGGCTCATCATACTGGTCAACCCTTAGAAAGAATTGAAGCAGATACTGAGCGCGACTTTTTCATGTCGGCAGAAGAGGCGAAAAACTACGGTTTGATCGATCAGGTCATTTCCAGGCAAAATCTTCCCACAGCAGGGGAAAACGTCACCATTCTGAAATAAGAGGCTGGTATGTCTAAGTACGACTCCCATTTAAAATGTTCGTTTTGCGGCAAGTCTCAAGAGCAGGTGCGTAAATTAATCGCAGGGCCGGGAGTCTACATCTGCGATGAATGCGTTGACTTGTGTAATGAAATACTAGACGAAGAGTTACTCGATACGAATGGTGCAGCAGCACAACCCGCACCAAGAGCAGAACCACCTCAAAAACGACGGACTCAATCTTCTAGTATTTCGTTTAATCAAATACCCAAGCCAAGGGAGATTAAAAATTATCTAGACGAACACGTTATTGGTCAAGATGAAGCCAAGAAGGTGCTATCGGTAGCCGTTTACAATCACTACAAACGGTTAGCAGTTATTCAGTCTAAAGGCAATGGCAAAGGTGGGGCTGATGATGCTGTAGAACTGCAAAAGTCCAACATTTTGTTAATTGGCCCGACTGGTTGCGGTAAAACTCTTTTAGCACAAACCCTAGCGAAAATTCTGGATGTCCCCTTTGCCGTTGCTGATGCTACAACCCTGACGGAAGCAGGGTATGTGGGCGAAGATGTGGAAAATATCTTGCTGCGACTGTTGCAAGTGGCAGATTTGGATATAGAAGAAGCGCAACGAGGAATTATCTACATTGATGAAATTGACAAAATTGCTCGTAAGAGTGAGAACCCGTCAATTACCCGCGATGTTTCTGGCGAAGGCGTGCAGCAAGCCTTGCTGAAAATGTTAGAGGGAACGATCGCCAATGTACCACCCCAAGGTGGGCGCAAGCATCCTTATCAAGACTGTATACAGATTGATACAAGCAATATTTTGTTCGTCTGTGGTGGTGCTTTCGTAGGCTTAGAAAAGGTTGTGGATCAGAGAGTTGGCAAAAAAGCAATAGGCTTTGTGCAACCTGGAGAAGGCCAAACAAAAGAAAAACGGGCAGCAGATACTCTCCGCCATTTAGCACCAGACGATCTAGTAAAATTTGGCATGATTCCAGAATTTATTGGGCGCGTGCCAATGGTAGCAGTAGTAGATCCGCTAGATGAAGAAGCGCTGATGGCGATTCTCACCCAACCACGCAGCGCCTTAGTCAAGCAGTACCAAAAACTGCTGAAGATGGATAATGTCCAGTTAGATTTTAAACCAGATGCTTTACGAGCGATCGCTCAAGAAGCTTACCGTCGTAAAACTGGTGCTAGAGCGCTACGGGGCATTGTTGAAGAACTTATGCTGGATGTCATGTACGAGTTACCATCTCGTAAGGATGTGACACGTTGTACAGTTACACGGGAGATGGTCGAGAAGCGATCGACTGCCGAACTGATAATCCATCCGTCTTCACTACCTAAGCCAGAATCTGCTTAATGGTCATTAGTCATTGGTCATTGGTCAAAAACTAAGGAATAATAACCATGTACAAATGACTAATGACAACTGACAAAGGACAAATGACTAATGCCTTATATTAAAGTTCGTGGCGTTGACCATTACTACGAATGGGTAAAAAAACCATCTGGTTCTTTGGTAAAACCAGTAATGGTTTTTATGCATGGTTGGGCTGGTTCGGCTAGGTATTGGCAAAATACTGCTAATGCTTTATCAGAGCAATTTGATTGTTTACTCTACGATTTGCGCGGATTTGGCCGTTCTGGTGGTAAGCCAACTTTAGCCCAAGCAAGTGAAGCTGTTGCTGAGTCTGAGTCCCTGCAAGAAGAATCAGAGGCAATCAGAGAGTTGACTTATGAATTAGAAGAATACGCCGATGATTTGGCAGCTTTGTTAGATGGGTTGCATCTTCAGCGCGTCTATATCAATGCTCACTCAATGGGCGCTTCTGTTGCCGCTTTATTTTTTAATCGCTACCCCCAACGAGTGGAACGAGGAATTCTAACCTGTAGCGGTATTTTTGAGTACGACGAAAAATCTTTTAGTGCCTTTCATAAATTCGGTGGCTATGTGGTGAAATTCCGTCCCAAGTGGTTAAGCAAAATTCCATTTGTTGATCGGATGTTTATGGCAAGATTTTTATATAGTTCAATACCACATTCTGAGCGTCAAGCTTTTTTACAAGATTTTCTCGAAGCTGATTACGATGCAGCTTTAGGAACAATTTTTACCTCCGTTAGTAAGGCTCAATCTGAAGTGATGCCACTTGAGTTTGCCAAGCTGACAGTGCCGACTCTGCTGGTGGCGGGGGAGTATGACAAAATTATTCCAGCTGAGATGGGACGTAAAGCAGCTGCAATGAATGACAAAGTGGAATTTGTGATGATTCCCAACACAGCACATTTCCCGATGTTAGAAGATGCTCCAAGTTATATGAAATTGGTGCAAGAGTTTTTGCAAGTTTCCATACCAGAACCACAGGTGTGATGACTTGTGTGATTTCTAAGAAATAAATTAACCACAGAGACGCAGAGAACGCAGAGAGAGGAAAATAGAGAGGATTTTTTTGCCAGTTTTGGGATATTTCTCTATTTGGAAGTTCCTTATTTTCGGATAGCTTGCACAAATTCGGCAACAGCATCGTACTGGTCAGGGTGCGCGATATATTTTAGCAACAAAGCTGGATCTATATTCGGTAAGAAACCACTACGGTTTACTTCTTCATATTCGCCAACCGCGTTTAACCGGAATATCTTTATTTGGTCGGATTTCCAGAACCAAACTTCAGACACTTTCTTGGGTTTGAATAACTCCTTACGGTTAATAGTGCCACTAGTAACAATAACTTCAATAACAATGTCTGGCGTTTCTTTGTTGCTGCCAATGCAGTAAGATTCATCTGGAGTACCAGAAGCATAGCCAGGTTCTTCGAGAGTGAAACCACCACGACCATAAAACCGGATACCCAACTCTTTCATGTAAGCTTCTAACAAATAGCCAAGAGTTCTTTTTACGTACTCATGTTTTTCTCCAATGGGCGACATAATTTCTAGTATTCCTGACAAATAAGAGAGTCGGACATTGCGGTTGTCCTTTAACTCTGCCTCTATACCTTTGAATTCCTCCCAGGAAACATTAGCTACAGTTACAAGTTTCTCTTGTATGGAATTGTCTAGAAATGGAATACTCATATCGGCTCTCAACAGTTGCTTTGATTGATAAGTAGGTGAATCAATATAGATGTTTTTACCCCTCTCTTAATTATCTTTGAATTAACTCAAACCTAGTTCTCGTTTTAGTAAGTTAATTGAGTTAGTGCCGATATAATTTTCAACCTTAATCAGCTTCGGTGGACGAATAATATCTTCATCAGATGCTTGTACGGCTGCTTGGACTGCCGCAAAACTGGCTTGATCGCTGATGATTACCTCAGCCCGTTTAACCATTGCTTGAAGTTTATAAGCATCTTTTGGTTGCGAAGTCATTATCAGTAATTCATCTCCCCGCAGACCGTGGAGGATGACTTCTGCTGCCCGGGCAATCCCGGAACTGAGGCTAACGATGCCTACACAATTTTCTTTTGGTAGGGTTTTCAAGATACTGAGTTCTTTGCTGTAGTCGTAGATATCCAGAGGAATTACCCGTGCAGCTTTCGGGGCTGCGATCGCTTCCACATTACTGATAAAATACCGACTTGTGACTACTGTCGCAGAGGTAGTTTTATCTAACACAGCTGTTAATTCTTCCATTGCTACCAACTGGATTGGGATTTTTAGCGATCGCTCTAATTCATAGACCATCAATTCACCAGCACCCATGTCATAGGATGGCACTGCAACTAGTACCCGCGCACTACAACGCAAGCGCCAGTCAATTTCCGCTAAAAATAGCTCTCTGGCTTGATTGAGCGAACATCCTTGAGTAAGCAGATCGTCAAGTGCTTTCTGGACAACTTGATATGCATCAGGATTTTGTTTGAGAATTGGTGATTGCAGCCTGCTACCGCCCTCATGACCTTGGGGACGAACATAAATGCCCGAACCAGCCATACTTTCAACAAATCCGTCTTCTTCTAGTTGACGATAAACTTTGCTAATGGTGTTACGGTGTAATCCAGTTTGCATTGCTAATGCCCTTGTGCTTGGCAATTTGTACGCTGGGGGATATTGCCGAGAAGCGATCGCAAATCGGATTTGATTAAACAGCTGGGTTGATGCGGGAATTTCGCTGTCTGGCTGAATACGGAATTGAATCATCACCAAACCTCCTGAATACTAAGTGCTGAGTTCTGTTAGCGGTAGCGGGGCTTTTAGCCCGTGCTGAGGTTTGAGTATTAAGTATTGCTTTTCTACTCAGCACTCTTTTTGTGTCCAGATGCATTTGCTACATATCAAATATTCTATTTACATACGAAGCTGTTCTGGTAGAAATGTCTATTAATAATTTAATTACAAAAAACCTGGGCATACTGGCATAGTTATATCAAATAAACACACGGCCGATCGCACAGCACTGGTAAAAATTATTATGACAGAGCAAGCAATAATTACCACAACGGTTAATCTTTTGCAAGATAATATTCAAGTGTCTGCTTATTTGGCAGAACCAAAAGAACCTGGATCTTATCCAGGAGTCGTGGTATTACAAGAGATTTTTGGTGTCAACGTTCACATTCGCGATGTTACAGAACGAATTGCCAAACTTGGGTATGTAGCGATCGCACCTGCACTTTTTCAACGCACTGCTCCTGGCTTTGAAACCGGATACACACCCGAAGATATTGAAAGGGGCAGAGGTTACGCTATGCAAACTCAAGCATCGGAGTTATCGAGCGATATTCAACTAGCAATTGACTACCTCAAAAATCTCCCCCAAGTCAAAAAAGATAGCTTTGGCTGTATTGGCTTCTGCTTTGGCGGTCATGTCGCATATCTTGCAGCCACTTTACCAGATATTAAAGCTACGGCTTCCTTCTACGGTTCTGGAATTACCACTCGCACACCAGGAGGTGGCGCACCCACTGTTACCCGCACCAAAGAAATTCCAGGGACTGTCTATGCCTTCTTTGGTAAAGAAGATGCTAGCATTCCACCCGAACAAGTAGATGAGATTGAAAAAGAGTTAGAAAAATATAAAATTCCTCATCGTGTGTTTCGCTACGATGGAGCTGATCACGGATTTTTCTGTGACCTTCGTGCCAGTTATAATCCTAAAGCGGCAGCAGATGCTTGGGAGCAGATAAAACAACTTTTTGGTCAACTGAACTAAAAACCATGCACCCAAGTTCGTCATTGGTCATTGGTCATTGGTCATTGGTCATTGGTTATTTGTTATTTGCAAAGGACAACTGACAAATGACAAATGACTAATAACAATCTAAACTTCAATGGCATTAGCTCAAATAAAAATTAATCTTCAAAAGTCATGAATTCCGAATCGAAACTTTCTCAAACAGCCAATTCGTCATTTACAATGGACGACTTTGCCAAAGCACTAGAAAAACACGACTACCAGTTTCAAAAGGGACAGGTTGTACATGGCAAAGTGTTCCAACTTGACCATGATGGAGCCTATGTTGATATTGGTGGTAAGTCGTCAGCTTTTCTGCCGCGCGATGAGGCTTCTTTGAGAGCAGTTACCGATTTATCGGAGGTGCTGCCATTGCAAGAGGAAATGCAGTTTTTGATTATCCGAGATCAGGATGCAGAAGGTCAAGTCACCCTTTCTCGCAAGCAGTTGGAGATTCAGCACATCTGGGAACGATTGGCCGAAATGCAGGAAAATACTCAGACTGTGCAAGTACGGGTTATGGGTGTGAATAAAGGTGGTGTCACCGTCGATATTCTTTCTTTGCGGGGGTTTATTCCGCGATCGCACTTGGCAGAGCGTGATAACTTAGAAGCACTCAAAGGTCAAAATCTGACTGTGGGCTTTTTGGAAATTAATCGTAACACCAACAAACTCATCCTTTCTCAGCGTTTAGCAACTCGTTCTAGCAACTTCAGCTTATTAGAACTAGGTCAATTGGTGGAAGGTAAAGTGACTGGCATCAAGCCTTTTGGTGTGTTTGTCGATTTAAATGGTATGGGGGCTTTGCTTCATATCAAGCAGGTAAGCCAAAAATTCATTGATTCTCTAGAAAAGGTATTTAAAGTTGGTCAGCCAATTAAAGCTGTAATTATTGACTTGGATGAGGGTAAAGGGCGAGTTGCTCTTTCTACCAGAGTTTTGGAAAACTTCCCTGGCGAAGTGCTGGAGAATTTCGATGAGGTGATGGCTTCAGCCGAGGCGCGTGCTAATAGAGCTAATAATAAAGCCTCTGAATAGTTTTGAGGTGGGCTGCTTGCACAAAAAGATTGTAATCGACCACGGGGCGATCGCATGGATTTACGGGTGAATAACACCCAAAAGTTAATAACTCCTAAATTGGGTTACTACTCCCCCTGCATCAACAAAGATGTGGGGGTACTTTTTGGACAGTTGCACTTATGGCTGTCTATGAAACGCTTATTTTATCAGGTATTGCCACCTCAAACAGCATCATTTCTGATGCTTCCATCAGGCATAATGGTTTCATTAAAAGTAGCTCCCTTGCAACGATTAATACTAAAATAACTGGCTTCTCTCAAATCAGCATGGCTGAGGTTGGCATCGTCAAAAGATGTTTCCGTCAAAATAGCTCTTCTCAAGTTGGCATGACTGAGATTAGCATCAAAGAAACCAGTTTGACCGCAAACAACTCCACTCAAATCAGCCCCTTCCAAATTAGCTCCTGTCAAAGCGGCTTCACCAAGACGCGCTCCCTTCAAGCTGGCATAGCTCAAGTCAGCATAACTGAGATTAGTCCAATCCAGACTAGCGTTACTGAGATCGGCTTCCCTGAAAATAGCCCTGCTAAGATTCACATCCAACAGGCGAACTCTTGCTAGCTTAACTCCAGTAAAATCTCTCTCCCCAGCAGCATATCGTTGCAACAACTCTTCAGCATTCATACTTCAACCCCTTCATTCCCCTTGAGATTACTTCTCTTTATCTTTATCTAATGCTTCCTGGATTGCACGACGGCAAAATTCTGGAGGATCGTCTTTGGTAGATAGTTCTTCCTTCATCGTTTTTGTGACACGTAAGTTAAGACGCTCACTTAAAGGTTCTTCCCTCTCTGATTTAAATGGTTTTAAATTTTCTGAATGACCTTTAGGGTTAGGCATTTATGTAGAAATATAAATATAGATTGAATCACTGGTAGGCATAAGATTAAATTGTTTTTTAGCGGTTGCAACAACTTGCCGGAAGTACAACCACTAATATCCAATTTCAAAAAATGGACACTACTATTTTATGTTCACGCGTTCCGAACTTGAAATCAAGACGATAAAAGAATTACGCGATTTGTGTCGTAGATATGGCATCAAACCAACTGGGAATGCAGGATACAAAACCTCGTACATCGTAACTCTGATGGCATTTCCACTTTTAGCGCTGCAACAAATTAAGCAAGGTAAAGGGTTAAAATCCCCTAACTTTAATGCTATCCAAGTAATCAGTTCTGCGATTGAGGAGATGAACTCACCCACAGACGAGCAAGCAGCACTGATTCGCATAACTTTAGAGGGCAGAAAAATGAGCTATCCTGACCGATACCAGCAAGAAAATCTGCTGAACTTGCACAAGGCTAAGATGTCGCTTGAACAAGCTATCGACCTCTTGAGCCAGTAAAACTAATCCCGTTTTCCTATCCCCTGCATCTACAAGGATGTGGGGGATCATTTTGAGAGTATTAAAATAAATAAGGTGTGACTTATTGGCTTAGTTGGCGTGAGGATATTTTGAGCATGGTAACAAAGTATAAAAATATGCTCATATCTCTGTTTAAGTATTGCTCAAGGGATTTTGAGCATATATCAAGAATTTCAAGAACTATAAACGCTGAAAGTATTCAATTTAGGTATTTATTTATATGTTTCTAGTAACTGGAGCAACGGGAGGAATTGGTCGCAGAGTTGTGCGACTCCTCCGACAACGAGAACAGTCAGTGCGGGCATTTGTCCGCCTTACCTCGCGCTACAGCGAGTTAGAACACCGGGGTGCAGAAATCTTTATTGGTGATTTGCTGCACGAAAAAGATATTCAAAAAGCTACTCAAGGTGTGAAGTATATTATCAGCGCCCACGGTTCTGATAGCGATGCTCTATCCTTAGATTACCGCGCCAATATTGAACTCATTGACCAGGCGAAAGCCAATGGCGTAGAGCATTTTGTCTTCATTTCTGTATTAGGAGCCGATCGCGGTTATGAAGATGCTCCCGTGTTCAAAGCCAAACGAGCAGTAGAGCGATATTTAGAAGCTAGTGGCTTGAATTACACAATTTTACGCCCATCTGGATTAGCATCTAACTTGCTGCCACTGGTAGAACGATTTCGGGAAACGGGATTGTATCTGCTAATTGGCGATCGCAAAAACCGTACCTCAATTGTCAGCACCGATGATTTGGCAAGGATAGTAGTCGATTCTGTGACAGTTGCAGGCGCTCTTAACCAAATTTTACCAGTGGGAGGCCCGGAAATTTTATTACGAGAAGATATTCCCCGGATTTTTGGTCGGATTTTCGTCAAAGAGCCAGTAATAATTAACTCACCACTATTCTTAATTGATGGGTTACAAGGTGCATTGGGTTTATTTAATCCCCAAATCCAAAAAGCTTTGGGAACTTATCGCACATTGCTAGCAAATGAATTTTTCTGTACAAAAGATGAAATTGCCAATTTAGAAGCAATTTTTAACTTCCAATTAGAGACATTAGACAACTTTTTGCGGCGCTATCTAGCAGTTTGAATAAAACACAAGTCATTAGTCATTAGTGAATAACCAAGGACAAATGACTAATGACAAATAACAAAGGAAAAAATATATGGTAAATGCTGCTCAAGCACGACAGACAAAAGAGCGATTCGCCCAACCAGAGGAACAACTGACTTATGAGTTGGGGAAGGCGGTACAGGAATTGCCACCCCTATACACGAGATTATTAGCTGGAACGATGAGTGTCATCGTCTTTGGAGCGATCGCTTGGGCGTACTTCTCGCAAATCGATGAAGTCGCAACAGCACCAGGAGAATTAATTGCTTCCACACAGGTAAGACCGGTGACATCCTTGGGTGGGGGGTCAATTGTCGCTGTGAAAGTGCAAGAAGGCGATCGCGTTACTAAAGGTCAAATTCTGATTCAAAAAGACCCAGACTTGCAGAAAAGCGACGTTTCCCGCCTAGCCAAATCCACAAGATTGATTCAAGACGATTTGCAACGTTTGGATGCAGAACGCACTGGAGGCAAAACTACTGGGACGAAACTGCAAGATGAACTTTTAAACTCCCGCCTGCAAGACTACCAAGCGCGTCAAGCAGGGGCGGAAGCAGAAGCAAATCGCCAAATAGCACTCATCGATCAAGCAAAAGTTCGCCTGACTCGATTGCAAGACAACTTAGTTAATGCCAAAAGCAGCGTTGGCAATGCTCAAACCAACCTGGCCAACGCAGATAGCATTCGGATTAGAATTGAAAGTAATTTGGCACTTGCACAAGAAAGGGAAAAAAGCCTACGCACTCTAATTACTCCTGGCGCTGTACCTCGTGTGGATTACTTGGATGCCCAAGAAAAATTAACTCGTGCAAAGACAGAAATCACCAGAGCGCAAGATGATGTAACCAATGGCCAGAATAAAATAACAGAGGCTAAAGATAAAGTCACATCATTAGAAAAAGATATTGCTGCCCAAGCTCAAGAAATTCGCCAAGCACAACAAGCTTACAACGCTGCACGCAGTCAGGCTCAACGTGTATCATCAGAACGCCAAAGTGAAATTTTAACCCAGTTCAACAAGCGTAAAGAAGAACTGACAACTGTTCAAGGTCAATTAGAACAGGCGAGAAAGCAGCAAGCTTTAGAAACCATTGAGGCTCCCGTTGCTGGTACGATTTACCGAGTCAAAGCCACTAAGGGGCCAGTCCAATCTGGTGAAGAATTGGTATCAATTTTGCCAGAAGGGGAAGAAATGCTTCTAGAGGTGAAAGTTCTCAACCGCGATATTGGGTTTATTCGTCAAGGAATGAAGGCAAAAGTAAAAATGGCGACTTTCCCCTTCCAGGAATTTGGGATTGTGGATGGCGAAGTTATGCAAGTCAGTCCGAATGCAATTGTTGATAAAGAATTGGGCTTAGTTTTTCCTACAAGAATTAAGTTAAATAAACATTCAGTGAATGTGCGTGGTCAAGAGGTAGAATTTACACCAGGGATGTCTGCTACAGGTGAAATTGTCACTCGTAAAAAGTCAGTTTTGACATTCATTACTGAGCCTGTGACCCGGCGGTTCAACGAGGCTTTTTCAGTTAGATAAATTTGTAGTGTCTGCTGTTTTCATAGCTATTTCAAAAGCTATACCTGGGTTTATCATTTGCTAAATCCAGGCATTCTTTTACGATAGACGAGCGATCGCTAGTTTTTCTTAACGAACCCCATACCCCTGCGGGGAAGCAAGCTACGCGCAGCGTCTCGTTAGAGAAGGACGCAAAGGTAAGAAAAGAGAGATATTATACTATTTTTAGTTAATAAGTAAATCGCGGAGAAAGTAAAAGCGATCGCTATTCCAATTACTACCTTTTATTCGTCCTAAATAGCCTGTTAAAGGTGAAGAAAGTTCTATAAGAATTTCGTGCATTTCTATTGTTTTTATTGGCTGTGGTGGATATGAACCGAAATATGCACCATGTAGAGATTCAACACCAGCAGATTCTATCCCTGAGTTTTGTAGATAATTTTTCACAAGCTGGATAATGTGCGATCGCAGACGAATCTCTCTCTCAGCTTTATCAATATATTCATCAATTTTATAGTCAATTTGCCCAGGTTCTAGACATTGTTTTAATTCAACTAGGTTAATAGCACCTGGATGTTTTGCCTTTAATTCAACTAGCTTTTGTAGACTCATTACATTTATAATACTGATTTTAGATATTTCAGCAGATTCTTTCAGATTTTTAGTCGGTTTACCTGGGCCAATAATCAACCTTACAGCTTGAAGATAATTTTCTTTTAGATGCCTTCTGCCAATCCTATCTAATTCTTCTACTGCACGATCGGGAATGCTTTTACCTGCTTTACATTCGCAAACAACAGGATAAGGTTGTGAGCAAAACAAGTCTAAGCCACCTGCACCGCCTTTGTAGTTTTCTTCAACCTTGAATCCTAGAAAATCAAGGCTACGGCGTGCGATGATTTCAAAATCTGTACCAGCTTGATAGTTGCTTTTACCCTCGTCTTGTTCGATGCTGCGATCGCCAAATTTTGCTATATCATTTATCCAAGCTAAATTTGAGTCGGGTTGATTAATTAGCTTGTCACTACTCCAACCCAAAAATACTTTGATATCGTCGTCTAACTGTTTAGCTGCTGGTTGGCTAATGCTTAGGGATGCGATCGCACTCTGCAATTCTTCCAATTCAGGATGTAGCGGGGGTTCTAGCTTTTCTAACTGGCGTTTGCGTTGGGCGAAGGTGCGATCGTTTAATACTGGCTTGTCTTCACTAACAATCAAGGAATTTGGCAAAGGCAAAAAGTGGCCACTTTGGTGTTCTACAGTAATCTCCTGTGGTTCTGGCAACAAATAAACACGCAAGAAAGCCAGAAAAATATAAGGTTTTTTTACAAGAGCTTGCTGGAATGCCTCTGTAGTCCAGATTGTTAACCGTGACAAAGCCTCTAATGATTCAGGAGAATTCAGCATCTGGCAAAGCTCACATTTAGCCCAAGCTTTTATCAAAGCTGTTTCTGTACTTAAGTTTCCAATAAAATTTTGGACAACAGGCAAAAAATTTGAGCGGTATTGCTGCTGATTGGGTAATAAGTTAATCGAAACATTAGCTGGATAAAGAGCAAATCTCTGCCCCGGATGTATAAATTTACGAGGCATAGCTACAATAATTTGCCCTTGTATTAATGCTTCAACTTCTAGAGCAGGTAAAAATAGAGATGTTTGAAGCACCACTAATTCACTCATGATTAATTATACAACTCAGTCAAATCATCTGAGTCGTCTGTTTCTTCTATAATAGAAGGATTAAGGAAGTCATTTAATAGTTCTTCTCCCTCAATAGTATCTTCCTCAATAGTATCTCCATCAATCTGACCAGAAGGATTACTCAAAATTTCTAGTAGCAAAGGATTATTACGAGTTATTGGCTGGGAAAACTCCTGTAATTGCTCATCATTGAGTTGATAGAGATCGCGTTGCTTATAAATAGAATATAAGTCAATAAGTGGTTTAACTTCATCAAGTTTTAAATCTACATGTTCTCCACCTAATTCTTCGACAAGCTTCTTAAGATACTCATAAGAATCCCAATTTTTGAAAATCATTTTTTCTTTATTTTTAGAACGAACTAAACACCCTCGCGTTATATCGAAGGTTTTATATTCAATCAACCGCCACATTCCCGCTCCAACAGCTCTTCCATGTGAGTACTGGAGAACAGAGACACCAATTTTGAAAATCTTATCTTTCTCTTTGCCAACAATTTTGAAATTTATCCAACCCTGATTCTTTGATTTAGGCTCAATTTCGACAACATCTTCGATTGTGACTTGTTCTAATTTCTCACCTGTGGAAGTTTCACCATCTAGTATTTGACCTTTAAGTGTCTGAAATGCAAAACGCAAAGCATCAACAATGAGAGAATTGTTCTTCTCATCAAGATAATCTAAAATTTCTACCTCTTTCTCTTTTTTGAAAGCAATCTCGAATCGTTCAAATGGGTCTTGTGGTAAAATATCGCCTTTGACCTTAAAGTTCTCTGCACACCATTTCAAAGCCTCTCTTACGGTTGGTCTTCCTTTGCCATATTCTCTCAGGATACTTTCTTCAAATGGGTAGACTTTATTCGGTGGTAATAAATTGCTAATTGTGTAAAAATCATTCAACCAAAGTGTGACTAATTCCACTAGAGACTCACTATCAATGTATCTTAAATCTATTGGTTTGCGTCCCGTATATTTTGAAATTCTATCAGGTGTGCCATCCTGTATCTCATTTATCTTCTGTGTCCATGTAACAGGTAACATAACCGTGATAATAACAACCCCTCGACTTAGTTCAGAGTGTTCGAGAGTATCATGCAGACGCTTCACTAAATCAGCAATTACTAGTTCTGTAGGCAACCCGTCTTCATTAAAAGCGTTTTTAACATCTATTTCATCAAAACAAATTACAACTGGGTTATAGTAACTTACTAAATTCAATATTTGCTGAATATTTTTCAGGGCTTCAGCTTCTCTATCTTGACTCGTTTTACTAGGATTTGGTAATCCCAGAGCGTCTGCATTAGATTGGGCTAGCTCATAGCCAGACAGCCATTCTTTAGCAAAAGATGCCTGAGTTTCAGAAAGCGTCCACAGAATGGCTCTGACAATATAGGGATCTGCATTTGGTTTGACTTTAAGAACTTCTTTGATCAGCCTGTCCATCAAATTTTTGTTCCTAGCCAACCAACTTACATATACTTTGTCAAATCTTTGCAGCAGATCCTGTGGGGAAAGGTTAGGAGCATTGGCATTGATGGCTTTAAAACCTTCATTTGCCATTGCTGCTGCTACTTCCTGCCACTGCATGACTCCTTGACTACCCTTTTTACTTAGACTATCCGCCAAAGTTTTCTGAAATTGGTACTTAACTAGATTTAAATCTGTATAGTTATTGACGCCTGCATAGACAAATAAAGCACCCCCTTCACGTTCTAGTCGATGGCGAATGCGACTGAGTAAGTGAGTTTTGCCAACTCCCTGTTGTGCAGTTATGGCTATTGATGTCACCTTGTCTTGACTAGATTGACTTGTTCTTACCAGTTCAATTGCCTGAAAAACTGCATTAGAAGCATGAGCATTTAGCGTAGGCACATCAGGGAACTTCTTTCCCCAAATATGTTGTTCTTGGACAATGCCCGCGTTGGTAAATGGATTATGACTTTGAATGGCGGCATTGACGGCTTCTATTGGAGAAATAGGGATATTTGTCATATTGATTCCGTTTGATTATGATGTGAGGAACTAAAAAGGCATTAGTTACAATGTGATTAACTCAAGCGCTTGGCGTAAGAGCGCAATCCTGCTCCTGGTATGGTGATTGAATCTTCGCGTTTATCAGCAGTCAAGTCTGGTATCTCTCCAGCAATTAGTTGGAAAATGTCTTTTTCTTGTATTTCCAGTAGCCACTCATTGAAATTTTCACGACTAACCCGATCGCCTATTTCTCTCCTAATCCGATAAATAGGCACCAGATCGTCTAAGTTGTAGTTCTGGTTCAACTTGTCGTAGACTTCCAACGCCACAGATTTAAATTCGTCGTAAGAAGCGATCGCACCCTTCCCATTAACTGGTACATCTGCACTAACTACCGCAACATCGATCTGACTAATCCACTTCACCAACGCATTCGCCGCCCAAGTTCCAACAATCGTCCCTTCAAACTTAAACTCGCCACTCCTCAAACCCTCACCCAATACCTCTAAACCTTTAGGAGATGTCAGAGAATATCCCTTTTTAGAGATTGCGATCGCACCCTGATTCTGCAATTCTTCAAACGAACCCTGATAATCTGCTACTTTCTGACTTTTGGATACAATTCGCTTCGTGAGTTGACCCTTCTTAACTTCCTGTTGCGTTCCTCCCAAATCCCACAAAGCCAAAAGGAGACGAGTTCTAGTTGGGGCTGTATTTTTTGATGTCATATTGAGTGTATTTTTTGACAATCGTTATTGTAGTAGCTGTATCTTTGTAAGTAATTTAGCACAAAAAAATAACCGAGAAATTGCTGAATATTTCGGCGTTACAGCTAAATTTGGTTAATCAAAAATCAACAATATATTTCCTTGGGATGAATGCAGTTTCTCTCAAAGGCAGGATGGAAGACTTGAAAAAATCAACGATCATGACAGTTAAACGCTGTAGCTGATGCAGTTACAAATCAAGTGGTACATGTTTTCCCGATCGCAGGCGAAATAACAGGAATTTCAACTTGGTTTCTGCAACAGCAAGGCTCTTAGCAAATAAAGGTGATAACGAAATCCGATGAATACAATATATAAAGAACGTAAAATAGTTTCGCGTCTATTCGCAGTGCTGCTTTCGGCATTGCTAATGGTACCCTTGCTGAGTAGCTGCGGAGGCGGTTCCCAAAAAGCCTCAGTTCCACCACCTGTTGATGATAGTGTTGGTAGAACAGTGAGCGATCGCAACACAAACCAACCCGAAGCGAAGAAGGGATTGGGTACAGGCCAAAAAGTGGCGCTTTTAGCAGGTGCTGCTGGACTTTATTACCTCTACAACCAGCATAAAAATGCTTCACAAGAAGGAGCGCAAGGTAAGTACTATCTTTCCAAGAATGGGCGTGTATACTACCGTGATGCCGAACATCGCGCCCATTGGGTAACACCCCCAGCAGAAGGAATTCGAGTTCCCGAATCTGAAGCACAAAAATATCGGGAATTCCAAGGCTACAACAGAAGTACTACAGGTCGCGATCTCACTGGTATAACTTCATCCGCAGCACCGCAACTCTAGACTAGCCAAGCGTGTGTAAATCTAAAGCGGGTTTCCAGGAGGATAACGCCGATGGCGCACGTCGGAAACACGAACTTAAATCAGGAGACAGATCATGGTAGATGAATTTTTACGAAAGGCGAAGGACTTGCTTTTGGGAGCGAACAGCGATCAAGCTGAACAAGATCCCCAATTGCGCGATGGGCGTAGCCCCGCCGGAGGCGATCGCAATGTCCGCCCAGCCAGTGAAGATCCCTACGGCGATCCCGCAGATCCGGCATCTTACGGCGATGTCCGCCCAGCCAGCGAAGATCCCTATGGCGACCCCGCAGATATCGCGTCTTATGGCAACGTTCGCCCAGCTAGTGAAGACCCTTATGGCGATCCCGCAGACACAGGGGAGTATGGTGATGTCCGCCCAGCCAGCGAAGACCCCTACGGCGACCCCGCAGATCAGGATTCCCGCCGCTAATACCAAATTAATCTTATGGTGTTGGTTTTCATAGGGTGATAAATTTTGGAATAACAAATAAGGCAGTGGGTTCAAATCCTCTTGCCTTTTCTTTTTGTTGCTATTTCAAACTTAATCAACCCATTCCAATCATCACCGATGAATCTGAGAACTTCTATCTTAAATTAGAAATTGTTTGCTCGCTTATTGTTATCCAAAATTTCCTGCGATCGCTCAAGATTTTGACACACAGATTGAGCCGAAGTATGCAAACACTCTCTTTCTTCATTGCTGAGTGTTAATTCCAATACATGCTTGCAAGCCAAATAAGTCATCACATCCAACGGATTAGTAACGACAACAAAAATAGTATTGGGAGAAAGACCTCTTGCATAAATCAAAAATATAGAATCCCTCCTTTTGGGAGGGATTGGGTGTTAGGGACTTTTGCAAGAGGTCTAAGAGGATGTTTCAAAAGTCCTCTCCTTGGTAGCAAAACATTTCAGATCCCCCTAAATCCCCCTTAAAAAGGGGGACTTTGATTCCGGTTCCCCCCTTCTTAAGGGGGGCCAGGGGGGATCTCTAAGTGCCTAAAATCACAGCCAAATACTTGTTCATTCAACCTCTAAGAGGATGTTTGAAAAGTCCTTCTCTCGGTATTAAAAGTTTTAGATCCCCCTAAATCCCGCTTCAAAAGGGGGACTTTAAGACTCTTATTCCCCCCTTTTTAAGGCTACGCTACGGTGTACACACATCTCTGTACAGACCCAAAATCGTTTTAGATCCCCCTAAATCCACGGCACTTGCTTCACTTAAAAAGGGGGACTTTAAGAGACTTTTGCCCCCCAATTTATCGGGGGGTTGGGGGGATCAAAAGGCTTTGGGGCAACTATAAG